>DASTGV010000258.1:0-17337 GCA_035718765.1 Nocardioidaceae bacterium | reverse complement strand
GGAGGGCATCGAGGGCCTGGTGCACATCTCCGAGCTCGCCGAGCGTCACGTCGAGATCCCCGAGCAGGTCGTCCAGGTCAACGACGACGTCATGGTCAAGATCATCGACATCGACCTCGAGCGTCGCCGGATCTCGCTGTCCCTCAAGCAGGCCAACGAGACCGCCACGGCCGCCGAGGGCGAGGAGTTCGACCCGACGCTCTACGGCATGACCGCGTCGTACGACGAGCAGGGCAACTACATCTACCCGGAGGGCTTCGACCCGGAGACCGGTGAGTGGCTCGAGGGCTTCGAGGAGCAGCGCGCGGCCTGGGAGGAGCAGTACGCCAAGGCGCACGCCCGCTGGGAGGCGCACGTCAAGCAGCAGGCCGAGGCCGCCAAGGCCGAGGTCGAGGCCGGCGAGGCGACGTCCTACTCCAGCGGCGGCACCGAGACGTCCACCGACGGCGGCTCGGGCGACACCGGCGGCTCGCTCGCCTCGGACGAGGCGCTGCAGGCGCTCCGCGAGAAGCTGACCGGCGGCCAGCAGTAAGGCTCGCCGGCAGGACAGCGAAGGGCCCGGTCACCAGTGATGGTGACCGGGCCCTTCCGCGTGTTCGGGGTGCGCGCTCAGGCGAAGCGGGACCGCGGGTCGAACGGGTCGGCCACGTGGCTTCGCGGAGGAGTGTGCTGGGAGGTGGGGCGGCCGTAGCCGTCGTTGCGGACGTAGTTGACCAGAGCCATCGCGAGCCAGGGGACGGCGGTGAGGATGGCCAGGCCGAGGATGATGATCAACAGGTTCATGGCAGTAATCATGCTTCCCGCAACTTCCTGCCACGAGTGGCAGAAATGACATCCTGCATCGATTTCCTGCCAAGTTCGTGGCATGCTGGTCGGCATGATCAGCAACGTGGCCGTCCTGGCCTTCGACGGCGTCGCTCCCTTCGAGCTCGGCGTGCTCCACGAGGCCTGGGGATACGACCGCTCCGACGAGGGGCTGCCGGTCTTCGACTTCGCGATCTGCGCGCCCGGGGGCCGTCCGGTCAGCACCCAGGCCGGCTTCGGGATGACCGTCGAGCACGACCTCGGCCGCGCGGCGGAGGCCGACCTGATCGCCGTGCCGGCCGGCGCCTCGGGCACCCCGGTCCCGGAGTGCGTGCTGGACACGCTGCGGGAGGGGCTGGACCGCGGCGCCCGGGTCATGTCGCTGTGCACCGGCGCGTTCGTGCTCGGTGACGCGGGCCTGCTGGACGGCCGCTCCTGCACCACCCACTGGCGGCACAGCGAGGCGCTCGCCCGGCGGTTCCCGCTGGCCCGCGTGCTGCCCGAGGTGCTGTACGTCGACGACGACCGGGTCCTGACCAGCGCCGGGACCGCCGCGGGCATCGACGCCTGCCTGTACCTCTGGCGCGAGGAGTTCGGGGCCGCCGCGGCGAGCACCGTGGCCCGCCGGATGGTGGTCCCGCCGCAGCGTGAGGGCGGGCAGGCGCAGTTCATCCGCAGCCCCGTGCCCGACTGCGACGTCGAGACCCTCGGGCCGCTGCTCACCTGGATGACCGAGCACCTCGGCGAGGACCACACCGTCGAGTCCCTGGCCCGGTCGGCGAGCATGTCCCCGCGCACCTTCGCCCGGCGGTTCCGCGCCGAGACCGGCACCACGCCGCACGCGTGGCTGACCCGGCAGCGGGTGCTGCGGGCCGAGGAGCTGCTGGAGACCACCGACCGCTCCGTCGACTGGATCGCCGGCGAGGTGGGCTTCGGCACCGCCGCGATGCTGCGGCACCACTTCACCAAGGTGCGCTCGGTGAGCCCGCAGCGCTACCGCCGCACGTTCAGCTCAGTCGGTGCGTCCCAGGCCGAGCAGGCCGGGTAGCGCCAGCCGGCGCAGCTTGCCGGTCGCGGTCATCGGCAGCGCGTCCACGGCGACGTAGTCCTTGGGCCGCTTCGGCGGCGCCAGCCGCTCCCGGGCCAGCGCGCGCAGGGCGTCGTGGTCGACGTCGCCCACCACGGCCGCGCAGACCCGCTGGCCCCAGGCGGGGTCGTCGACGCCGAACACCGCGACGTCCCGGACGCCCTCGGCGGTGCGCAGCACGTTCTCGACCTCGACCGGGTAGACGTTCACGCCGCCGGAGATGACCAGGTCCTCGCGGCGGCCGTCGAGGTAGAGGTAGCCGTCGTCGTCGAGCCGGCCGAGGTCGCCCACCGTGAACGCCCGGCCGTGCGGGGTGTCCCGCCAGGCGGCCGCGGTCTTCTCCGGCGCCTCCCAGTAGGTGAAGCGGGCGTGCTCCGGGACCGTGCACCAGATGGTGCCGTCGTCGTCGAGGAGCAGCGTGCGGCCGGGCCGGGCGCGGCCGACCGTGCCGGGGTGCGCGCGCCACTCCTCGCTGGGGCAGGCGGTGAGCTGGCCCTCGGTCGAGCCGTAGAACTCCCAGGTCGAGCCGTCCGGGAACAGCTCCACCAGCCGCTCCTTGACCGCCGGCGGGCACGCGGCGCCCGCGTGCGCGACCAGCCGGAACGACGACAGATCCGGAACGCCGGACTCGTCCCAGTGCGCGAAGAGCCGCTGCAGGTGCGTCGGCACGCAGAACATCGTGGTCGGCCGCTCCGAGGCGATCGCGGCCGTCACCGCCGCCGGGTCGAACGGTCCGGGCACGACGACCCGGCCGCCGGCCAGCAGGGTGCCGGTGGCGAACCGCAGCGGCGCCGAGTGGTGCAGCGGGCTGAGCACGAGGTTCACGTCGTCGGCGGCGAAGCCCCACAGGTCGCGCTCCTCGTCCAGCAGCGCCCGGGCCTGCGGCTCGTCGAGCAGCCCGGACCAGACGCCCTTGGGTGCCCCCGTGGTGCCGCTGGTGACGTGCATCGGCCGGCAGCGCGGCAGCCCGCGGCGCGCCGCCGTCGGGAGCCGGGCCAGCAGCGTCGTCACGTCGTCGGGGGTCTCCAGGACCAGCCGTGGCGACAGGTAGGACAGCAGCGCCTGCCGCTCGGAGGGGGTGAGCCGCGGGTCCAGCGGGACCGGGACGACCCGCTCGGCGGCCAGGGCGATCACCAGGTCGACGTACGCGGGGCTGCCGGGGACCAGCAGCGCGACCCGGTCGCCGGGCCGGAGGTCGCGGGTCATGGGGTCATCGTGGCAGAGCCCCTGGTCCCTGTGATACTGCGCGGATGCGCGTGGGACTGACGGGCGGGGTCGCCTCGGGGAAGAGCACGGTAGCGGCCCTGCTGCGGGAGCTGGGCGCCGTCGTCGTCGACTCCGACGTGCTGGCCCGCGAGGTCGTCGAGCCCGGTACGCCGGGCCTGGCGGCCGTCGTGGAGGCCTTCGGGCCCGAGGTGCTCACCGCCGACGGGCGGCTCGACCGGCCCGCGCTGGGCGCGGTGGTGTTCGGCGACGAGCCGGCGCGGCGGCGCCTGGAGGGCATCCTGCACCCGCTGATCCGGGCCCGGGCCGCCGAGCTCGAGGCCGCGGCCCCGGCGGGGACGGTCGTGGTGCACGACATCCCGCTGCTGGTCGAGACGGGGCAGGCCGACCGCTTCGACGCGGTGGTCGTGGTCGACGTACCCGTCGAGACGCAGGTGGCGCGGATGGTCCGGGACCGGGGGATGAGCCGCGAGGACGCCCTGGCCCGGGTGAAGGCGCAGGCGTCGCGGGAGGAGCGCCTGGCGGTGGCCACGCACGTCGTGGAGAACACGGGGACGCGCGAGGACCTCCGTGACCGGGTCACGGAGGTCCTCGAGGAGCTGGTCTCGGCAGGCTCGACCGGAGACTGAACCGACCGCGTGCTAGGCGGCCGACCCGGCTCGGAGGTCGAGCCCGCCGAGCGGTCTAGTGCCTCGGCACTGAGGTCACCCTCAAGCCGCGAGGTCGGGGTCGGCCAGCGTGCGGAGCTTCTGCAGTGCCTCCCGCTCGAGCTGGCGCACGCGCTCGGCGGAGATGCCGTGCTTGGCGCCGATGTCGGCGAGCTTGTGCTGGCGGCCGTCGACCAGGCCGTAGCGGGACCGGATGATGTCGGCCGCCCGGTCGTCGAGGAGCTCGACGAGGTGGCTGAGCCGGTCGCGGGACTCGACGTCCAGGAAGGTGCTGTCCGGGCCCGGTGCGGTCTCCTGGGCGATCAGGTCACCCAGCGAGGTGTCGCCGTCGTCGTCGACGGGCGTGTCCAGGCTGACGTGCTCGCGACCCCAGGACAGCAGGTCCAGCACCCGCTCGAGGTCCATGTCGAGCTCGGTGGCGATCTCCTCCGGCTCCGGCTCGCGGCCGAGCTGGCGCTCCAGGGTCCGGCGCGCGGCGCCGACCTGGTTGAGCTCCTCCACGACGTGCACGGGCAGCCGCACGACCCGCGCCTGCTGCGCGATGCCGCGGGTGATGGCCTGCCGGACCCACCAGGTGGCGTAGGTCGAGAACTTGTAGCCCTTGGCGTAGTCGAACTTCTCGACCGCGCGGATCAGGCCGGTGTTGCCCTCCTGGACCAGGTCCAGCATGGGCATCTGGCTGCGGCCGTACTTGCGGGCGATGGAGACGACGAGGCGCAGGTTGGCCTCGATGAACCGCTGGACGGCGCGCTGGCCCTCCTCGGCGATCCAGACCAGCTCCTCCTCGGTGGCGTACTTGGGAGCGCCACCCTTCTTGCGTCCGACGCGGCCCTCGGCGAGCAGGTGCTCGGCCAGCAGGCCGGCCTCGATGGTCTTGCTGAGCTCGACCTCGGTGATGGCGTCGAGCAGGGGGGTGCGGGCGATCTCGTCGAGGTACATCCCGACGCTGTCCCGGCCTTCGATCTCACGGCCGGTCGAGCGGGGGGCGGTGCGAGGTGCGGTGCGAGTTGCCACGTGCGGGCGCTCCCTTCCTGTGGGGCCAAGGACATACCCAGCGGTAGCCCTTGTATTCACCACAACGGCGAACGCGTGTTCGAGATTCCCGAGTTCACGAGTCGTTCATCTCTGGTCGTCCGTCGGCAGGTGTTGGATGCTTCGCCTGTTCCGACGTACGAGCAAGCCCCGAAGTTGCGCTGGTCTGCACATTTCAGGGTCTTCTCAGGGTGACCTCCCGGTCAGCGCTCTGTCAGCGCCCCGGCACCGCGCCGGGAGCCACCCGGTCCAGCAGCCAGGCCAGCGCGAACGCCCGGTCGCGCCAGGAGTTGTGCCGGCCGGACACGCCGCCGTGCCCGGCCGACATCTTGGTCCGCAGCAGGATGTCGTCGCTGCCCCGCTCGGCGAGCACCGCCCGCAGCCGCGCGACCCACTTGGCGGGCTCGACGTAGAGCACCCGGGTGTCGTGGATCGAGGTCTCGGCCAGGATCGCCGGGTAGGCCTGGTCGGCGACGTTCTCGTAGGGCGAGTAGCCCTTCATGTAGGCGTAGACCTCTGGATCCTCGAGCGGATTGCCCCACTCCTCCCACTCGATCACGGTCAGCGGCAGGGACGGGTCGAGGATGCTGGTCAGCGGGTCCACGAACGGCACCTGCGCGAGCACCGCCGCGAACGCGTCCGGGTCGGTGTTGGCGACCACGCCCATCAGCAGGCCGCCCGCGCTCCCGCCCTCGGCGGCCAGCCGGTCGGCGGAGGTCCAGCCGGTCGCCGCGAGGTGTCGGGCGCAGGCCACGAAGTCGGTGAACGTGTTCGTCTTGTGCAGCAGCTTGCCGTCCTCGTACCAGTGCCGGCCCATCTCGCCGCCGCCGCGCACGTGCGCGACCGCGAACCCGACGCCCCGGTCCAGCAGGGACAGCCGGGCGACCGAGAACCACGGGTCCATCGAGTCCTCGTAGGAGCCGTAGCCGTAGAGCACCATCGGGACCGAGCCGTCGCGCGGCGCGTCGGCGGGCACCACGACCGAGATCGGCACCTGCGTGCCGTCGGGTGCGGTGGCCCACTCGCGCGCCTGCCGGTAGCGGGACGGGTCGTAGCCGCCGAGGACCGGGGTGCGCTTGAGCAGCGTGAGCTCGCGGCTGTGCACGTCGTAGTCGTAGACGGCGGGCGGGTCGACCAGCGTGGTGTAGCCGAGCCGGACGCGGGGCTGGTCGAACTCCGGGTTGGTGCTGGCGCCGACGGAGTGCACCTCCTCGGCCAGGTCGACGAGGAAGTCGTCGCCGAGGCCGCTGTCGGTGCTGCCGTCGAGGAGGATCACCCGCAGCTGGGTCAGCCCCTCGCTGCGCTGGCTGACCACGAGGTGTGTCGCGAACGCCTCGACGTCCTCCAGCCGGACCGCGGGGTCGTGGGGGAGCAGCGGCCGCCACTGGTCCGGCGAGGTCGCCTCCACCGGCGCGACGGCGAGCGCGTAGTTCTCGGCGCCGTCGTTGTGCAGGACGAGCAGGCAGTCCTCGCCCTTGATCACCGCGTGCTCGACGGAGTACTCGACCCCCTGCCGCCGGGGGGCGACCACCCGGAACTCGCCGGTGGGGTCGGAGGCGTCGAGGATCGCGTACTCGCTGGTCGTCTTGGAGCCCGAGGCGCGGACCAGGAACCGGTCGCTGCGGGTGCGGCCGATCCCGGACCAGAACCGCTCGTCGGTCTCGTGGTGCACCACCACGTCCTCGGAGACCGGGGTCCCGAGGGCGTGCCGCCACACCTTGTCGGGGCGCCAGCTCTCGTCGACGGTGGAGTAGAAGAGGGTGGTGCCCTTGAGGTCCCAGGTGGCGCCGCCGAGGGTGTTCGGCACCTCGTCGGGCAGCAGCTCGCCGGTCCGCAGGTCCTTGACCCGCAGCAGGAAGCGCTCGTGGCCGACCGTGTCGGTGCTGTAGGCCAGCAGGTGGCCGTCCGGGCTGACCGAGACCCCGCCGAGCGAGAAGAAGTCGTGTCCCTGGGCCAGCTGGTCCGCGTCGAGGAGGACCTGCTCACCGGGGATCTCGACGTGGGCCTCCAGCCGCGGCGGGTCCCAGTCGTCGGGGCCGTCGACGGGGCAGCGGCAGCTCGCGCCGTACTGCTTGTCCTCGTGGGAGCGGCCGTAGTACCACCAGTCGCCCATCCGGTAGGGCACCGAGAGGTCCGTCTCCTGGGTCCGGGCCCGGATCTCCTCGAAGATCGTCTCCCGCAGGCCGGCGAGGTGCGCGGTGCTGGCCTCGGTCCAGGCGTTCTCGGCCTCCAGGTAGGCCACCGTCTCGGGCGCGTCCTTGTCGCGCAGCCACTCGTAGTCGTCGACGAACGTGTCGCCGTGGTGGGTGCGCTCGGTGGGGACGCGCCGGGCGGTCGGGGGACCGGCAGGTGGCTGGAACTCGCTCATGCGCGGAGCCTACGTTGGGCCCACGTTGGCCTACGTTTGGACATGTGAGCGAGGCGCGCCGCATCGACCTGAACGCCGACCTGGGCGAGGGCGTCACCGACGACCCGGGACTGCTGGCCGTGGTGACCAGCGCCAACGTGGCGTGCGGCTACCACGCCGGGGACGTCGCCACGATGACGACGGTCTGCGAGGTGGCGGTGCGGCACGGGGTCGTGGTCGGCGCCCAGGTGTCCTACGCGGACCGCGAGAACTTCGGCCGGGTCGCCCTCGACACCGGGTACGACGAGCTGCGGCACCACATCGCCGACCAGGTGTTCACGCTGACCCGCATCGCCCGGCGGGCCGGCCTGACGGTGGCCTACGTCAAGCCGCACGGCGCGCTGTACAACCGCGTCGTCGAGGACGAGACGCAGGCCCGGGCGGTGCTCGACGGCTCGGGCGACCTGCCGGTGCTGGGGCTGCCCGGCTCGGTGCTGCTCGAGATGGCCGCCCAGATCGGCCGGTCGGTGTGGCGGGAGGGCTTCCCCGACCGCGGCTACACCGACGGGCCGTGGGCCGGACGGCTGCTGCCCCGCGACCGTCCCGGCGCGGTGCTCACCGACCCCGAGGAGGTGGCCGCCCGGGCGGTGGCCATGGCGCGGTCCGGTGAGGTGGACTCCGTCTGCGTGCACGGTGACAGCCCCGGTGCCGTGCGCACGGCGCGCGCCGTGCGCATCGCGCTGGAGGTCGAGGGGATCGACGTACGACCGGTGTGACGGGCGCTCCAGGACGGGACCTAAGTCCCTGGTGCGCGCCGCCCCGCAGACATAGAACAGTGCTACGTCCTCCCGCATAGGAGGGCGGGACCGGTCGGAGACGAAGACCCTTCACGGCGGGGCGACCCGCTGCGGCAGCCGGGTGACAGGCTGGCGGGGTCGGAGGAGATGGCCGGTCGACCGGAGGCGTCACCGGGCTCCGGTCGAACAGTGAGACCCCTGGAACTCATACTTCCGGGGGTCTCACACCTGTCTGGCTCGGAATCGCGTCGAGAGCGTGGCTAACTGTTCGTATGGACATCCGTCGCTTCGGTCGCGACCACGTCCTCGTGGAGCTCGACGACGAGCAGCAGGCCCTGGCGCTGTACGACGAGGCCCGCCGCCGCCGCGTGGACGCCTCCGACATCGTGTCCGCCGCGCGCACCGTGCTGTTCGAGGGGGTCGGCGACGCCGCGGCGCTGGCGAGCTCCCTCGCCGACTGGGAGGTGCGGCCGTCGGCCGCCTCCGGGGAGCTGGTCGAGGTGCCGACCACGTACGACGGCGCCGACCTCGAGGACGTCGCCCGGCGGTGGGACATGACCCGCGAGGAGGTGGTCGCCACGCACACCGGCCACGAGCTCGTGGTGGCCTTCTGCGGCTTCGCGCCCGGCTTCCCCTACTGCACCGGGCTGCCCGAGCGGTTCGCCGTGCCCCGCCTGGACTCGCCCCGCACCCGCGTGCCCGCGGGCGCGGTCGGCCTGGCCGGCCTGTTCACCGGGATCTACCCGACGGAGTCGCCCGGGGGCTGGCGGCTGCTCGGCCGCACCGAGCTGCGGCTGTGGGACCCGGACCGGGACCCGCCCGCGACGCTGCGTCCCGGCACCCGCGTGAGGTTCGTGGCGACGTGAGAACCCTGACGGTCGTCGACGCCGGTCCGCAGACCACCGTGCAGGACCGGGGACGGCCCGGCTGGGCGCACCTCGGCGTGCCCCGTGCCGGCGCCCTGGACCGGCCCGCCGCCGACCTGGCGAACCGGCTGGTCGGCAACGACCCGGCGGCGGCGGTGCTCGAGACCACGCTGGGCGGAGTCACGTTCGAGGTGTCCGCGGCGACCCTGGTCGCGGTGACCGGCGCGGAGTGCCCGCTGACCGTGGACGGCCGGCCGGTCGCGCTCGCCGAGCCGGTGCTGGCGCCGCCCGGTGCCCGGGTGCGGGTCGGCCGGGCGACGCGGGGCGTGCGGTCCTACGTCGCGGTCGCCGGCGGCGTGGAGGTGGTCGCGGTGCTCGGCTCGCGGTCGACCGACACCCTCGCGCACGTCGGGCCGGGCGTGCTGCGGGCCGGCGACGTGCTGCCGCTGGGCCGGCCCGGCGGCCCTCCGGCCGGGGTGGACCACGGGCACGCACGTCGGTACCCGCGGCCGGCCGTGCTCCGGGTCGAGCCGGGGCCGCGGGACGACTGGTTCCACGCGTCCGCGCTCGTGACGCTCACCCGGTCGACGTACGCCGTGTCGGGGGACTCCAACCGCGTCGGCCTGCGGCTGCACGGCCCGACACTGGAGCGCAGCCGGCACGGCGAGCTGCCGAGCGAGGGGATCGTGCTCGGGGCGGTGCAGGTGCCGGCCTCGGGGCAGCCGCTGGTGTTCCTGCACGACCACCCCACCACCGGTGGCTACCCGGTGGTCGGCGTGGTCGACCCGGACGACCTCTGGCAGTGCGCGCAGCTGCGGCCCGGCGAAGAGGTGCGGTTCACGCGTCGCTGACGGCCGGCTCGTCGTAGCGGCCGCGGGGCACCGGCTCCAGGGCGGGGTCGTCGGCGCGGAAGGTGCGCACCGGCCCCGGCCCCGTCTCCGCGGTCTCGAACCGCACCGTCACCCGACCGACGCCCGAGCCCCACACCCAACCCGGGCCGTGCTCGGCGTGCACCACGTCGGAGCCCGGCGCCCACGGCCGGCCGCGGGTCACGGCCGCGACCGCCTCCGCCGGGAGGGGCTCGACCTCGTCGACGGTGTCGTCGCCTGCGTAGTCGTGGTCGGCGAACAGGTCCTCCTGGATCCAGTCCGCCAGGCCGGAGACCCCGACCCCGAGCAGCCGGACGCCCCCGGAGGTGTCGACCTCGCCGAGCAGCGTGCGGGCCAGCCGGGAGACGACGCGGGTGTCGTCGGTCGGCGCCGGCAGCGTCGAGGAGCGGGTGTGCGTGGTGAAGTCGTGCAGCCGGATCTTCACGGTCACGGTGCGGCCCGAGATCCGGGCCGCGCGCAGCCGCTCGGCCACCTGCGCGGCCTGCCGGTCCACCAGCCCCTCCAGCAGCCGCCTGTCGACGAGGTCGGTGTCGTAGGTGCCCTCGACGCTGACCGACTTGGCCTCCCGCTCGGCGACCACCGGACGGTCGTCGTCGGCGCGGGCCAGCCGGTACAGCGAGCTCCCGTGCGCCTGTCCCACGATCCGCACCAGCTCGTCGGCCGACACCTTCTCCAGCTCGGCCACGGTGTGCACCCCCACCCGGCGCAGCCGCTCGGCGGTCGCGGGCCCGACGCCCGGGATCACGCTCACGCTCATCGGCCGCAGCAGGTCCTGCTCGGTGCCGGGCGGCACGACCACCAGGCCGTCGGGCTTGTCCAGATCGCTGGCGATCTTGGCGACCAGCTTCGAGGTGGCGATGCCGACCGACCCGCAGAGCCCGCCGGTCACCTCGCGCACGTCGTCCTTGAGCCGCCGGGCCAGCGCCGTCACGCCCTCGACGGACACGTCGTCGACGTCGGCGGCCGCCAGGTCGACGAAGGCCTCGTCCAGCGACAGCGGCTCGACGAGCGGGGACAGCTCGCGCAGCAGCGCCATCACCGCGCGGCTGGTGGCGCGGTAGGCCTCGAAGCGGCCGGAGAGGTACGCCGCGTGGGGGCACCGGGCCCGCGCCTCGCGGGTGGACATCGCCGAGCGCACCCCGAAGGCCCGGGCCTCGTAGGACGCGGTCGCCACCACGCCCCGCCCGCCGACCCCGCCCACGACGACCGGCTTGCCGCGCAGCGACGGCTTGTCGCGCTGCTCGACGGCGGCGAAGAACGCGTCCAGGTCGACGTGGAGGATCGTCGGGTCGGAGCGCACCCGACCATGATGCCGCCCGCGGCCGACAGGCACGCGCCGGCCACGAACCGTCCACAGCGCCGCGCCCGGCGTCGCCGTCCACCGGGCCGGGTCCGCCCGCCCCACGGGAGCGCCCGTTCGTCGAGGCTCGACCCATGACCGAGCTGCGCACCGTCCGGGCCACCGGCCCCGCCGACCTCCTCGCCCTCGTCCCGACCTTCCTGGGCTTCCACCCCGCGGACTCCGTGGTGCTGGTGACGCTCGGCTCGGCGCCCAGCCCCGTGCACGCCCGGGTCGACCTGCCGGGGGACCCGGAGGACGCCGAGGGGCTGGCCGCGCACCTGGCCGGGGTGGTCGACCGCAACGGTGTCGGGGCGGTGGCGCTGCTGCTCTACACCGACGACGCGGCGCTGGCCGCCACGGTCGTCGACGCGCTCGTGCCCCGGCTGGCCGAGGTGCGCTGCGCCGTGCGGTGCGCGGCCCGGGCGGACGGCGAGCGCTGGTGGCTCCTCGGCCGGCCGGAGCAGGGACCCGGCACGCCGTACGACCTGGGCACGCACCCGCTCACCGCCGAGGCGGTCGTCGAGGGCCGGGTCATGCTCGCCAGCCGCGCGGAGCTGGCCGGCACCCTGGTGGGCGACCCGGCCGAGGTCGAGGAGGTGGAGACCTGGCTCGACGAGGCGGCGGACCGGCTGGTCCCGCTGCTGCCGTCACGTGAGCACCTGGTGGTCGAGGGCCGCTGGGTCCGGCACCGCGTGCGCCGCCACCTCGCCGACGGACGGCGTCTCGACGCCTCGGACGTCGCCCGGCTGCTGCTCCTGCTGCACGCGACGGTGGAGCTGCGCGACGTGGCCTGGGCGGAGATGCATCACGGCAACGCCCGCGAGCACGTGACGCTGTGGCTGGACATCGTGCGCCGGTCCCCGGTCGAGCTGCGGGCCGCGCCGGCCAGCCTGCTCGGCTTCGCGGCCTGGCTGTCGGGTCGCGGCGCCCTGGCCTGGTGCGCGGTCGAGCGGGCCCAGGAGGCCCAGCCCGGCTACGGGCTGGCCGGGCTGCTGAGCACCGCGCTCGCGGGCGGGGTCCCACCCTCGGCGTGGGAGCCGCTCGGACCCGAGCACCTGACGCTGTTCGCCGGCTGACGCCCGCGCCTGCTGGGCACGCAGCCTCCGGCTGCCTAGGCTGCGGCACATGGGCGAAGAGGTGGCGCAGCAGGAGTTCACCCGCGAGGACCGCACGCGGTACCGCGAGAAGGTCCGGCGCTGCCTCGACGTCTTCGCGCGGATGCTGCGCGAGTCGCGCTTCGACGCGGACTACCCGATGACCGGGCTGGAGATCGAGCTCAACCTCGTCGACGACGCGGGTGACCCGGCCCTGAAGAACGCCGAGGTGCTGGCGGCGATCGCCGACCCCGACTTCCAGACGGAGCTGGGGCAGTTCAACCTCGAGATCAACGTGCCGCCCAAGCAGCTCAAGGACCACGGCTTCACCGCCTTCGAGGAGGGGGTGCGCACCAGCCTCAACCACGCCGAGTCGGAGGCGTCGAAGGTCGGGGCGCACATGGTGATGATCGGCATCCTGCCGACGCTGTCGGCCGGCCACATGAGCCCGGCCTCGCTCACCCCGAACCCCCGCTACCAGCTGCTGTCGGACCAGATCCTCGCCGCCCGCGGCGAGGACATCGTCATCGACATCGGCGGCCCGGAGCGGCTGCGGACCACGTCCGACTCGATCGTCCCCGAGGCGGCCTGCACGAGCACCCAGCTGCACATCCAGGTCAGCCCCGAGAACTTCCCGGCGTACTGGAACGCCTCCCAGGCGATCGCCGGCGTGCAGCTGGCCCTGGGCGCCAACTCACCGTTCCTGCTCGGCCGCGAGCTGTGGCGCGAGACACGGGTGCCGCTGTTCGAGCAGGCCACCGACACCCGCAGCGAGGAGCTCAAGGCGCAGGGGGTGCGGCCGCGGGTGTGGTTCGGCGAGCGCTGGATCAACTCGATCTTCGACCTCTTCGAGGAGAACGTCCGCTACTTCCCGGCCCTGCTGCCCGTGCTCGAGGACGAGGACCCGCTCGACGTGCTCGAGTCCGGGCACACCCCGCGGCTGCACGAGCTGCGGCTGCACAACGGCACGATCTACCGCTGGAACCGGCCGGTGTACGACGTGGTCAAGGGCACGCCGCACCTGCGGGTCGAGAACCGTGTCCTGCCCGCCGGCCCGACCGTCGCGGACACGATGGCGAACGCCGCGTTCTACTTCGGGCTCACCCGCGCCCTCGCCGAGCACGAGCGGCCGCTGTGGTCGCAGATGTCGTTCAGCGCCGCCGAGGAGAACTTCCACGTCGCGGCCAAGCAGGGCATCGACGCGAACGTCTACTGGCCGGGGCTCGGCCAGGTCCCCGCCACCGAGCTCGTGGTCCGGCGGCTGCTGCCGTTGGCCCGGGCGGGTCTGGACGCGTGGGGGGTGCTGCCCGAGGAGAGCGACCGGCTGCTCGGCATCATCGAGAAGCGCTGCGTGGCCGGGCAGAACGGCGCCTCGTGGTTCGCGGACCACTTCGCCACCCGGATCGCCGGCAACGGCGGCGACCGGCTGGACGCGCTGCGCAGCACCCTCAACGAGTACCGCGCGCACATGCACACGAACGAGCCCGTGCACACATGGGAGTAGCCCGAGGACCGGGCCGCCGGTGCTGGCCCGTCCTGCTGGTCCTGTCGACGACGCTCGCCGGCTGCGGCCCCGCCAAGCACGAGCCGGCGGCCCCGCCACCGACCCGCTCCGCAGGGTTCCGGCACTGTCCCGAGGCGCACGTGCGTCCGCTCCCGGGCGGCTTCCGGCTCGTACGTCGCGACCTGTCCGCGTTGGGCGGCCAGCACATGGGGGAGCTGAAGATCTACCGGAGCGGCCGCAGCCAGATCCAGGTGTTCTCGGGGCCGGACGTCTACGACAAGCTCGACGACATGGACCTGGTGTCCCGGCGGGTATCGGTCGAGGGCCGCACCTTCGAGCTGTGGACCACCACCATCGACCGGACGCTCCTGGTCGCGCAGCTCGAGGACGACCGGCTCCAGGCGCCGTGCGACAACGTCGGGGTGCTGACGCGGCACGTCCCGAGGGCGACGTTCATGGGCCTGCTGCGCGACCTGCGGCTCGCACCGGGGCCGGCGGACCAGTAGCCGCTCACAGCCGCAGCCGCTTCCAGACCCGGCGCTCCCCGGTGAGCACGTCGAGCCAGCCCGACCGGGTCACGGTGTAGAACGCCTCGAGCGGCCGGCCGTGCATGCCGAACGCCGTACCCGCGGCGCCCAGCCAGGCCAGGTCGAGGTCGTGCACCTCGGGGACGCCGGGCCGGACCAGCCACGCGGTGCGCCAGTCGTCCGGGCTGTCGTCGAGCAGCGCCGCGACCACGTCGGTGCGCAGGGCCGCGTCGACGACCGGCAGGTCCGCGGCGCGCACCGTGAAGGAGTCCCGCGGCCCGTCGAGCACGCCCACGTGCACCGAGGCGTCGAACACGCGGCGGCTCTCCCGGGCGCGGAACCGGCCCACCTCGCGGCGCAGCAGCACGCGCGCGTCGAGGGCGGGGGAGGGGGTCGCCGGGTGCATCCGCACAGGATGCCCCGGCGCCGCGGACGGCGTCGGCGCTCGTCCACAGGGTCGCAGAGGGGGCGCACCGCCGTGGCCTGCGATAACGTCACCCGTGACCTGCGTGCGTGGGTCGATGCCGAGCCACCAGGAGGGTCGATGGGGACCATCGTCGTGGGCTACGTGCCCAAGCCGGAGGGACGCGCCGCACTGCGTCGGGCGGCCGAGGAGGCGCGCCTGCGCGACGCGACGCTGGTCGTCGTGAACTCCCACCGCGGTGGGCGTGAGTTCGACCGCGAGGACGCGCTGGACTCCGAGGAGCAGCTCGAGGACGTCCGTCGCCAGCTGCGGGAGGCCGGGGTCGAGCACGAGGTCCGTCAGCTGGTGCGCGGCATGGACCCGGCCGACGACCTGGTCAACGTGGCCACGGAGGTGTCCGCGGAGTTCATCGTCATCGGCCTGCGCCGCCGCTCGCCGGTGGGCAAGCTGATCCTGGGCAGCAACGCGCAGCGGGTGCTGCTCGACGCGCCCTGTCCCGTGCTGGCCGTCAAGGCCGACGAGGACTGAGCAGGCCGACGTGGGCTACCGGATCGCGCAGGACCCCGCCGCCGACGCGGTGCTCGACGCGTCGCCGTTCGCACTGCTGATGGGCATGATGCTCGACCAGCAGTTCCCGATGGAGCGCGCCTTCGCCGGCCCGGCCAAGGTGCTCGACCGGTTCGGCACCCTGGACCCGGCCGCGGTCGCGGACGCGGACCCGGAGACGTTCGCGGCGCTGTGCGCGGTGCCGCCCGCGGTGCACCGGTTCCCCGGGTCGATGGCGGCGCGCATCCAGACCCTGGCCCGCATCGTCGTCGAGGAGTACGACGGGCACGCCGACCGGCTCTGGACGGAGGCGTCCTCGGGGGCGGAGCTGATGCGGCGGCTCCAGGCGCTGCCGGGGTTCGGCAGGCAGAAGGCGCAGATCTTCACCGCGCTGCTCGCCAAGCAGGCGGGCGTCCGGCCCGACGGCTGGGAGAAGGCGGCCGGGGACTACGCGGAGACCGGGTCGCACCGGTCGGTCGCCGATGTCGTCGACGCCGACTCGCTCGCGAAGGTCCGCGCCTTCAAGCAGGAGAAGAAGAAGGCGGCCGCCGCGTCGAAGTGACGGCGACCCGCGCGGGTGCGTGATCCACGCGACGCGCGGGGTTCGGCTTGGATTGACCTGAGAGCGTGTCACAATGGGAACGCGGCTCTTGACGTGAACGGGCCTTGCCGCGCCCACCAACCGTTTTACGAGAGGTAGTTCGTGTCGTCGAGCACGTCCCGCAAGGTTCCCGTGGATGTCCTGTCCCACCCCGACATCGTCGCCCTGGTCGAGCAGGGTCGGCTGACCGGGACCGTCACTGCAGACGCGCTGCGGACCGCCACCGCTGCGGCCGCCACCACACCGCAGCACCTCAAGGCCGTGCTCAGGTTCCTGAGCGAGGAAGGGGTTTCCGTCGTGGTCTCTGCCGAGGACTCCAAGTCGCCGAAGCTGGTGGCCGCCGCCGCGTCGAGCGCGCGCACGACCGTCAAGGCCAGTGCGAAGAAGGCGCCCGCCAAGAAGGCCCCGGCCAAGAAGGCCGCGCCCGCCAAGGGTGCCGCGAAGACCGCCGCCAAGGCTGCCGCTGACGATGCCGCCGCGAAGCCGGCCGGCGACGAGACCGCGGAGGCCGCCGCCGGCGCCGACGGGGCCACGGTGGGACCGGACGGCAAGAAGATCCTGCCGGACCTCCCGGACGAGCAGTTCGAGAAGGACCTCGCCACCGACCCGTCGCTGAAGGAGGAGGAGGACGAGAGCAAGGGCTTCGTCGTCTCCCAGGCCGACGAGTCCGACGAGCCCGTCCAGCAGGTGATGGTCGCCGGTGCGACCGCCGACCCGGTCAAGGACTACCTCAAGCAGATCGGCAAGGTGCCGCTGCTGAACGCGGAGATGGAGGTCGAGCTCGCCAAGCGGATCGAGGCCGGCCTGTTCTCCGACGAGAAGCTCGCCAAGGGCGGGAAGCTCTCGGCCAAGGCGCTCGAGGAGCTCGAGTGGATCGCCGAGGACGGCCGGCGTGCCAAGAACCACCTGCTCGAGGCGAACCTCCGCCTGGTGGTCTCGCTCGCCAAGCGCTACACCGGCCGCGGCATGCTCTTCCTCGACCTGATCCAGGAGGGCAACCTCGGCCTGATCCGTGCGGTCGAGAAGTTCGACTACACCAAGGGCTACAAGTTCTCGACGTACGCCACCTGGTGGATCCGGCAGGCGATCACCCGCGCGATGGCCGACCAGGCGCGCACCATCCGCATCCCGGTGCACATGGTCGAGGTCATCAACAAGCTGGCCCGCGTGCAGCGCCAGATGCTCCAGGACCTGGGCCGCGAGCCCACCCCGGAGGAGCTCGCCAAGGAGCTCGACATGACCCCCGAGAAGGTCATCGAGGTGCAGAAGTACGGCCGCGAGCCGATCTCGCTGCACACCCCTCTGGGTGAGGACGGCGACTCCGAGTTCGGCGACCTGATCGAGGACTCCGAGGCCATCGTGCCGGCCGACGCGGTCTCGTTCACGCTGCTGCAGGAGCAGCTGCACGCGGTGCTCGACACGCTCTCCGAGCGGGAGGCCGGTGTGGTGAGCATGCGCTTCGGCCTCACCGACGGCCAGCCGAAGACGCTCGACGAGATCGGCAAGGTCTACGGCGTGACCCGCGAGCGGATCCGCCAGATCGAGTCGAAGACCATGTCGAAGCTCCGGCACCCGTCGCGCTCG
>DASTGV010000257.1:0-5515 GCA_035718765.1 Nocardioidaceae bacterium | reverse complement strand
GTTCCGGCGGCGGCCGAGTTGCGTTCGCCGTCGCGGCGAGGAGACTTTGGCTGGGGGTCGCGAGGGAGCGGGATGGAGCCGTACGGCTGGGATGGACATCTGTTGCTCGTGCACAACGGCGAGCAGCAGCGGCGTGCCGGTCTCGCGGCCTGGGTCCGGCGGGGCCTCGAGCTCGGCGCCAAGATCCTCTACTTCGAACCCGTCGACGAACCGGCCGGGCGGACCCTGATGGGCGTGCTCAGGGACCACGAGATCCGGGCCGACGCGGCAGTCGGCCGCGGCCAGCTGCAGGTCCTGCCGGCGAACGGTGAGGCCTACACGCAGGCTTCCATGTCGAGCTTCGTCGACGAGGCGCTGGCCGCGGGCTACCCGACGGTGCGCTGGTCCGCGGAGGCCGAGACGGCGTGGAGCGTGATTTCGCGAACCGCGCACGCCGACCTCGAGTGGTCGACGGACGAGCTGTGCCACACGCGCCCGGTGTCGATCCTGTGCCAGTACCCCGCGGCCCTGAACCAGGCGACCCTGCAGGCCGTGTGCGCGATGCATCGTGCCGGCGTACGCGAGTCGCTGCTGCACACCTCCCCGGTGCCCGGTGGCATCGCACTCGCGGGCGAGGTGGACGTGTCCAACGAGGCGATCCTGCGCTCCTCCCTGCTGGCCGCCTGCTGCGCCACCCAGGCCGACCGAGGGACCTTCGTCGTGGACCTCAGCCGCCTGGACTTCCTCGACGTGGCCGGTGCCAAGGCACTGGTCAGCGCGACCTCCGCGCACCGGATGACCGGGGGCAAGGTGCTGCTGCGCGCGGCGCAGCCCTCGGTCCACCAGCTCCTGCGTCTGCTCGGGATCGAGCGGGCCCACGGATTCGTCTTCAAAGGACCACGATGACCAGTCCCGGCCCCATCCCCAACGGTCGCTACAGCCACGACCTGCTGCTCCACGACAGCGACGCCGAGCTGGTCGCCGCGACCCGGGCGTTCGTCGAGCTGGGCCTGGCCTCCGGCGGCCAGGTGCTCGTGCACAGCTCGGAGGACCGGGTGGCCATGCTGCGCGAGGCGGTCGGCTCGCATCCGCGCCTGGACTACGGGCTCGACTGTGACCTCTACCTGTCCCCGTCGAGCACCCTGTTCGCCTACGAACGCAAGCTCGCCGCCGAGACGACGGAGATGTGGGTCACCGGGACCGTCCCGCTCGGCGAGGATCCCGCCGGCCATGCCGCGTGGACCCGGTACGAGTCCCTGGTCAACGAGGTTCTCGGCCCCTATGCGTTCCACGCCATGTGCACCTACGACACGCGGACCCTGCCCGCCGAGACCATCGCGGCCGCCCGCGCCTCCCATCCCGGACTCAGCGCGGGCGGGAACCGCTCGCTCAGCAGTGCCGAGTACCTCGACCCCGCCGCCTTCCTCACCGACCCCGTCGCGGGGGTGCCCGACCCCACGTGCCGGGCACCGTCGCTGGTGGCGACCCTGGACAGCCTCCAGGACCTGTGGCTCGCACGGCGCCTCATGGCTCGCACCGCCGAGTCGGCCGGAGCGATGTCGCGCGAGACCATCCAGGGCTTCATCGCCGCGACGCACGAGGTCCTGGTCAACGCCATGAGGCACGGCGGGACACCCGTCGAGCTCATGATGTGGGTCGACCTCGCCAGGCTCGCGTGCCGGGTCACCGACGCGGGGGCCGGGATCCCGGACACGCTGTCCGGGTACCGCTGCGACGAGGCCACCGGCCGCACCGGCCTCTGGGTGGCCCGTCAGCTGTGCGAGGAGATCATCGTCAGCAACCCGTGCGGCGGCGGCTGCAGCGTGCTCCTGGCCACCTCGTGAGCGGTTGCCCCGACAGAGCCCGCGTACGTCGCCGCCGGCCGCGTTGCTGACCCCCGCTCCGAGCAGAGCTCACTCGAGTCCGAGGCCGCGCCGGCCGGTCTCGTTCAGCTCGTCGACGCCGAACCGGTCGGACCAGCCACGCTCGTAGTTCTCCTCGGGGAAGTCGCCCGGGCTGGAGCCGGTCACGAAGGACTCGCGGACGTTCACGGCGTACTGCTCGTTGCGTGGGCACCACGGGGCGGCGGGGATGTACATGACATTGCCCCAGCCCTTCTGGTCCGTGACCGGTGCGACGCTGTGGATCATGTCGCAGTGCCACCAGACCGAGTCGCCCGCCTTGACGTCGGGGATGCCGGTCAGAGCCTGCATGAGCAGGGGGTGCCATCTCTCGTTCGCCGGGAAGACCTGGTTCGTCGTCACGCCGCACATGTCGTCCTCCGGAACGTCCGCGAGCAGCGGCCGCAGCATCAGGTAGGCCATCGCCTCGGGGATCGGGACCGTGTGCAGGACGCCCTGGTCATGGTCCATGTCGGACAGCGCGGTCCATCCCTGGAAGGTGCGGAAGACCGAGCACATCGTCGACCCGGGGTACTGCGGGCCGGAGGTCCGGTGCGCGGCGTCCCACGGGTCGTACTCCTCCACGGTGCCGTCGAAGAGGTGCCGGAACGCCTTCTGGTAGGCCTCGGTCATCCAGAGGTCGAGCGTGCCGGGGTCGCAGTGGGCACCGAGGCCGTTGGAGTCCGCCCCCGGTGGGCGGCGCCGGATCCGGTCCGGGTAGAGCGAGTCGCGGCCGGGGTCGAACCACTGCACGCCGTCCGACTCGCTCTTCCACTGGCTGTTCAGGAACGCCTGGACGCGGGCCATCCGGTCGCTCTGCCGCGCCTGCATCTGCGGCTTCGACCAGTAGATCGGGTAGATCTCGGGCTTCGACCCGACGCTGCCGAAGAAGTCGTCGCCCGGACCGGCGTAGTTCTCGAAGAAGTCGTTCTTCTCGACGTAGTCGACGATGTCGGAGTCCCAGGCCAGCGCCTGGGCGCGGTCGAAGTGGCCCCGGACGACGAGACAGCCGCGGCGGTGCAGCTTGGCGAGCTGCTCCGCGCTCACCGTCCCGTTCTCGATGTCGGCGTAGTCGATCACCGGCCAGACGGTCTCGCCGCGCGCCTTCTCGGCCTGGATCTCCGCGACCCGGGCCGCCACGCGTTCCTCGACGACCGCGAAGACCTCGGCGACGGTCCGCCCGGAAGCCTCGATGCGTGCGCGCAGGGCGGCCTTGATCTCCCGGGTCGCCGCCGCGAGGTCCTCGGGGACGGTCTCCCAGTGCGGCAGCGTCTGGGTCGGCACTCGATCGGACGTCTTGGTCACGTCCACCACTCCTTTTGGTCAGGACTCCTAACGATTGGTCAACCGTAGGTCCTCGCCAGCATTTAGGCAAGAGTCCTGACTAGACTGCTCCCCGTGCCCCCCACCAAGCCGTCGCTGGAGCTGCTGCGCTCGATCACCGACGAGAGCGTCCTGCGCCTGCTCATGGAGGAGGGGCGGATGACGCGGGCGGAGATCGCGGTGCGGACCGGGATCTCCAAGACCACGATCTCCGAGAGCATGCGGCGGCTCGGGGCGGCGGGAATGGTCGTCGACACGGGTGAGCGCACGAGCGGTCGCGGTCGCTCGGGCCTGTACTACGCGCTCGCCGAGGGGATGGGGTGCGCCCTGGTCGCCAGCATCAGCCCGGCCGGCGTGGTCGCGGAAGCCGTCGACGCGGTTGGCCACGTGGTGGCGCGGGCGGAGCTGCCGCTCGAACGAGCGGCCGGAAAGGCGCGTGCTGCCGAGGTCCTCGGTGCGGCGGCTCGTCAGGTGCGTGATGCCGCCCCGGGCGACGTACGGGCGTCGGTGGTCAGTGCTGCCGATCCTGTCGACCGTCACACGGGCAGGCTGGTCCAGCTCCCGGACGCGCCCTTCCTGGTCGGCGACCTGGATCCCGTCGCGATCCTCGCGTCCGAGGTCGGCGGCGAGGTGCTGGTCGACAACGACGTGAACTGGGCGGCGCGGGCCGAGCGACAGTCCGGCAGTGCCGTCGACGTCGACGACTTCGTCTACGTCCACCTCGGCGAGGGCCTGGGGTGCGCGGTCGTCAGTGACGGAAAGGTACGCCGCGGTCACCGAGGGGTGGCCGGCGAGATCGCACACGTGCTGACACGGGGGCCGTCCGGTTCGACCGTGCCGTTCACCGAGGTGTTCGCCGAGCTGGGACTGCGGCGGCCGGGGTCGACGGCGATCGACGTCGATGCGCTGCGTTCCGCCGTGCAGGGGAGCGACGCGCTCGCCGAGCGGGTCGTGGCCGGGCTCGCGGACGCCGTGTCCGGCGTCCTGATGGCAGCGATCGCGTTCGGCGACCCGCAGCTGGTCGTCCTCGGCGGATCGTGGTCCGGGCTGCCCCCCTTCGTCGAGGCCCTCCATGAGCGCATGGGTGCGTGGCCTCGCCGGCTGCCGGTCGAGGTCTCCGCGGTTCCCGAGTCGCCGGAGCTGGTCGCGGCACGCGGGCAAGCGGTCGAGATGCTGAGGTCGGCCATCGTCGAGACGGCACGGGAAGGCTCGGTCACGTCCGAACCACGCGAGTGACCTCGGCTCGACAGTCCCACGCCGGGGCTGTCACGACGTCATCGACCGAGCCGCGCCTGCCCGGTCGGTCCGGCCCCGTGCCGCGGCCGGGTCCCGACGAAAGCGAGGCGGTGTCGAGGCCGGGGACCTACCATCGCCGCCATGGAGGTCACGGACTGGCTGCTCGACGGTGACCCGGCGATCCGCTGGCAGGTGCTGCGCGACCTCGTCGAGGCGCCTGCCGAGCAGGTCGCGGCCGAGCGGGCCCGGGTCGAGAAGGAAGGCTGGGCGGCTCGCCTGCTCGCCGCGCGCGATCCCGACGGCCAGTGGGACGGCGGCGCGTGCTTCCCGCGGCGCATCGTCGACGACTGGCGGGCCGGCATCGAGCCGGACTTCTCCGACGGCCAGCCCTGGACCTCGACGCTGCCCACGCTGATGCTGCTGCGCGACCTCGGCCTGGATCCCGCGAGCACGGCGGCACGCGAGACGATCGCCCTGGTCGCGGCGAACTGCCGGTGGGAGCACGACGGCGAGGCGTTCTTCGACGGCGAGGTCGAGCCGTGCATCAACGGCCGGACGCTGTCGATCGGCGCCTACTTCGGTGCGGACGTCGATCGCCTCGTCACGGGTCTGCTCGCCGAACAGCTCGACGACGGCGGCTGGAACTGCTGGACCGAGCACGGCGCCACCGTGTCGTCGTTCGACTCGACGATCTGTGTGCTCGAGGGTCTGCTCGAGTACGAGCTGTCCGGGGGAGGGGTGGCCGTGGCCGCGGCTCGCCGGCGCGGCGAGGAGTACCTGCTGGAGCGGCAGCTGTTCAGACGCAGGAGCACCGGCGAGGTGCCGGCCGAGCGCTGGCTGCAGTTCTCGTGGCCGCCGCGCTGGCACTACGACGTCCTGCGCGCCCTGGACCACTTCCGCCGCGCCGGCGCCGCCCCCGACGCGCGCGTGGCCGAGGCCGTGCAGCTCGTCCGCGACAAGCGGCAGCCGGACGGCACCTGGCTGCTCGAGAACACCCACCCGGGCGAGACCCGGTTCGAGCTGGAGGACGGCGACGGGCGCCCGAGCCGGTGGAACACGCTGCGGGCGCTGCGCGT
>DASTGV010000256.1:0-5560 GCA_035718765.1 Nocardioidaceae bacterium | reverse complement strand
CCGGGCCCGCTGGTCACCGCGACCGCGTCCACGTCGTACAGCTTGATGCCGGCGTCGGCGCAGGCCCGCTCGATCGTCGGCACCATCGCCTCGAGGTGCGCGCGGGAGGCGACCTCGGGGACCACGCCGCCGAAGCGGGCGTGCTCCTCGACGCTGGAGGCGACCGCGTCGGCGAGCAGGGTGTGGCCGCGCACCACGCCGACGCCGGTCTCGTCGCAGGAGGTCTCGATGCCGAGCACCAGCGGCTGGTCCGTCATGGCGGTCATTGTGTCAACCGCTCCATCACCACCGCCGCGGACCCGTCGCGGTAGTAGCGCCGCCGGCGCGCGATCTCCGTGAACCCCTCCGCGGCGTAGAACGCGATCGCGCCGGTGTTGCGCTCGCTGACCTCCAGCAGCACCCGGTCGCCGGTGGCCGCGGCGGCGAGCAGCGCGTGCGCCAGGCCGCGACGGCGCCGGTCCCGGCGGACGCCGATCCGCATCAGGTCGAGCGCGTCACCTGCGGCCAGGGTGACGACGTAGCCCGCGAGACCGTCGTCGTCGGCGACCAGCACCCGTCCCGCGGACACCTCGGCGGCGACCGACGCGCGGGACCAGGCGTCGTCGCCGAACAGGTCCTGCTCCAGCGTCGTGAGCGCGTCGAGGTCCGCCTCCGTCGCGGGCCGGAGGCTCACGACACCGGCTTGCGGGCGCCCGGGGCGGCGACGTCCGGACGGCGGAGGTACAGCGGCTCCGGGTCGAGCAGCTCGGCCCGCTCGTCGGTGACGACCCGGGCGAGGACCCGCGCGTCGGGGTGCTCGGGCCCGACGGCGTGCGGGAACGCCTCGGGGTAGAGCCGGGCGCCGGCCCCCACCACGGGCGCGTCGGTGGCGACGTCGGCGGGGCGCGCGACGTGCGGGCCGTCGAGGCGGGCCCCGGTCTCGTCGTACGACGCCCAGTAGACCTCCTTGCGGCGGGCGTCGGTGGCGACCAGGAACGGCCCGTGCACGGCACCGGTGTCCACGGCCTCGGCCGCGAGCACGTCGAGCGTGCACACGCCGTACACCGGGACGTCGAGGGCCAGGCCGAGCGTGCGCGCGGTGACCAGCCCGACCCGCAGCCCGGTGAACGGGCCGGGGCCGACCCCGACCGCGACCGCCGTCACGTCCTGCCGCGGCACCCAGGCCTCGTCGAGAACGGCCGTGATCCCCGGCGCGAGCAGCTCGCCCTGCCGCCGGGCGTCCACGACCGTGTGGGAGGCCACCACCCGCTCCCCGTCGTGGAGGGCCACGGTGACGGCCGGGGTGGCGGTGTCGAACGCGAGCAGCACCCGTCGAACGCTACCGCCCGCCGACCCGTCACCTAGATGGCGGTCTCAGCGGTGTGTCGCGCAGGAAGTGACGGGTCAGCCCGTCGCGAGCCCGGCGAGGTCGACGCCGTCCCAGCGCTCACCGACCGCGGTCAGCCGCAGCGTGCGGGTCTCGTCGTCGGTGTCGCCGTGCGTCCGGAGGATCTCCACCTCGAGCCGGTCGTCGGCGAGGTCCTCCGCGACGCCGGTCCCCCACTCCACGACGGTGACGGCCTCGTCCAGGGACGCGTCGAGGTCGAGGTCGTCGAGCTCGAGGGCGCCGTGCAGCCGGTACGCGTCGACGTGCACCAGGGCCGGCCCGCCGACCAGCGAGGGGTGCACGCGGCTGATCACGAAGGTCGGGGACGTCACGTCGCCGCGCACCCGCATCGCCGCGCCGAGGCCCTGGGTGAAGGTCGTCTTGCCGGCCCCGAGGTCGCCGCTGAGCACCAGCAGGTCCCCGGCCCGGAGCAGCCCGGCCAGCCGGGTGGCGAGCGCACGCGTCTGGTCCGCGGTCGCCGCGCGGACGGTGAGCGTCACGAGACCTGGCTGGCGCGGCCCCGGCCGGCCTGCGCGACGAGGTCCCCGAGGGCGGCGTTGACCCGGTCCTTCTGCTCGAGGATCACCATGTGCCCGGCCCCCACGCACTCGACCAGGGTGGCCTGCGGGATCCGCTTGGCCATCTTGCGGCTGTGCCCGACCGACGTGAGCACGTCCTTGGTGCCGGTGACGATGGTGGTCGGCACGTGCGCGAACGACGTGAGCACGTCGAACTTGTCGAGGGTGTCGAAGTTCGGGAAGAACTGCGCGAGCACCTCGAACGACGTCGCCGCGAGCATGTTGTTGACGAACTCGACGTACGCCGGCGGCACGTCCTCGCCGAACGCGAACTGGTCGGCCACCAGGTAGCCGACGTTCGACCCGCGCCGGCGCACCCGGTCGACGATCTCGGGTGCGAGCGCGAGGCCGGCGATGATCCGGGGGCCGACCTGGCTGCCGATCGAGTCCGGGATCAGCCGGCTCACGATGCGGTGCGTCTTCAGCCCGCCCGCACTCGTCGAGATCAGCGCCACGCCCCTGACCCGGTTCTTGAACACCTCGGGGTGCCGCTCGGCGAACGCCATGATCGTCATGCCGCCCATCGAGTGCCCGACCAGCACGACGGGCCCCTCGGGGACCAGCTCGTGCAGCACCCGGAGCAGGTCGTCGCCGAGCTGGTCGACCGTCGCGTGGTGGTTGTCGGAGCGCTCCGACTCGCCGTGCGAGCGCTGGTCGTAGAACACCATGCGGTGCTTGCCCCGGAAGTACTCCCGCTGGAAGTGCCAGCAGTCGAGGTTCAGCGCGTAGCCGTGCACGAACACCAGCGTCGCGTCGGGCTCGTCGGCCCGTCGCAGCCGCCGGATCCCCTTCGGCGGCTGGGTCTTGGCGGCCTGGTCGGCGTACGGCGCGACCTCGTCGACCTCCGCGTGCAGCCGGACGCCGTCGTCGGTCAGCACGGCGAGGGGGGTGCTGTGCAGCCCGCCGAGCTCGTCGGCCCCCGACGACCCGGACCGCCGGGACCGGACGACCCGGCGCTCGACCACGGCTCCCGCAGCGACGGCGGCCGCGGCCGCAGCCGCACCGGCCGCGAGCCCGACCCATCCACGTCTGCTCACGCGTTCATCAGTCCCTTCGCCGAGACGTGCCGGCGCACGAACCGGCCTCCGATCCTGGTGACGATCTCATAGGAGATGGTGCCGCACGCCTCCGCCCAGTCCTGCGCGGTGGGGGCGCCGTCGCGGCCGTCGCCGAACAGCACGACCGGGTCGCCGGCCTCGGCGGTGTCGTCGCCGAGGTCCACCACGAACTGGTCCATGCACACGCGTCCGGCGATCCGGCGCCGGGCGCCCGCCGCGAGCACGGGCGCCTTCGACGACGCGTGTCGCGGCACCCCGTCGCCGTACCCGACCGGCACCAGCCCCAGCGTGCTGTCCCGCCGCGCGGTCCAGGTGTGCCCGTAGGACACGCTCGCGCCCGCGGGCACCCGCTTCGTCAGCACGAGGCGGGCCCGTGCGGTCATCGCCGGCACCAGGCCCAGCTCCTCGGAGGTCACCACGTCGGGTGCGGGCGACAGGCCGTAGGACGCGATGCCGCAGCGGACCAGGTCGTAGGCCGACCAGGGCCGCAGCAGCGCGCCCGCGGAGTTCGACAGGTGCCGGACCTCGGGCTCGATGGCCACCGCGTCGACGACCTTGAGGGCCTGCACGAACGCCCTCTCCTGCGCCTCGTTCGCCGGGTGGTGCGGCTCGTCGCTGCAGGCGAAGTGCGACCAGATGCCGGTGACCCGCAGGGCACCCTCCTGCTCGGCGTCGGCCGCCGCCTCGACGAGGAGCGGCCACTGCTCCTCGGTGGCTCCGCCGCGGTTCAGCCCGGTGTCGATCTTGAGCTGCACGCGAGCCCGGACGCCGAGCAGCCGGGCCGCGGCGGCGATCTGCTCGACCTGGGCGACGGTGTACGCCGTGACGTCGACGTCGGCCTCGATCGCGGGCGTGTAGTCCTCGCCCGGCACGGCCATCCAGGTGAGGATCTGCCCCGTGTCGCCGGCGGCGCGCAGCGCGAGGGCCTCCTCCAGCACGGCGGTGCCGAGCCAGTCCGCGCCCCCGGTCCGCGCGGCGCGGGCGGCCTCGACCAGCCCGTGGCCGTACCCGTCCGCCTTCACGACCGTCATCATCGCCACCCCGGCCCGCGCCTTGAGCGTGGCGACGTTGTCCGCGATCGCGTCCAGGTCGACCACGATCTCCGCACGCGCGTCCAGCTCCGGCAGGCTCATGACCTCTTCATCCTGCCAGCCCCCAAGCCGGCAGCGGCCATCCGGCACACCCACACCCCGACGTGGCGCACCGCCCACCGCCGGCGGAGGCTCAGTCGAGGAGGGTGCGCAGCAGCGGCGGGAGGGCGCGGGCGACGTCGGGGGCGGTGACGGGGCCGTCGTCGCCGGCGGCGACCGCTGCGGCGCCGTGCAGCCAGGAGCCGACCGAGCCGGCGTCGAACGGCGACAGGCCCGCCGCCATCAGCGCCCCGCAGAGACCGGCGAGCACGTCGCCGGCACCGGCGGTGGCGAGCCAGGGCGGTCCGACCGTGGTGGCCCGCACCTCCCCCGCCGGCGTGGCGACCAGCGTGTGCCGGCCCTTGAGCAGCACCACCGCGTCGTACTTCTCCGCGGCCTCGCGGGCGAACCGGAGCTGCTCGGCCTCCACCTCCTCGCGCTCGACGCCGAGCATCCGGGCCAGCTCACCGGCGTGCGGCGTCAGCAGCGCGGGTACGTCGACCGGCCCGGTGACGTGCGTGAGGCCGTCGGCGTCGACCACGACCGGGACCCCGTCGGCCAGCGCGTCGGACAGCGCCTGCTCGGCGTCCGCGCCGCCGCCGGAGCCGATCACCCACGCCTGCACCTGGCCGGCGCCGACGACGACCTCGGGGTGGGCCGCCCGGACCAGGTCGGCCGCCTCGCCGAGGTACCGCACCATGCCGACCAGGCCGCAGCCCGCGCCGGAGACGCAGAGGACGCCCGCGCCCGGGTACTGCGCGGATCCCGCGCGCACCCCGACGACGCCGCGGGTGTACTTGTGGGCGTTCGGCGCCGGCCGCGGCAGCAGGTCGCGGACGTCGGGCTCCTGGAGCGCGGTGACGGCCGGCGCCGGCAGGTCGAGGCCGATGTCCACGAGGTGCACCACGCCGCAGGCCATCGCCGCCGGGTCGACGAGGTGGGCGACCTTGTGGGTGCCGAAGGTGACGGTGACGGCCGCCTCGACGTGCGGCCCGTCCAGCCGGCCGGTGTCCACGTCGATGCCGGAGGGCACGTCGACGGCGACGACCGGCACGCCCTCGAAGGCCGCCAGGGCCGCGGCGGCCTCCTCGCGCAACGGCGGTCGGCCCCCGATCCCGACGATCCCGTCCACGACCACGTCCGGCGTGCCGGCGCCCGCCGCGGAGCCGACGACCCGGCCACCCGCGCCCCGGAGGGCGGCGAGCCCGGCGCCGTGCACCTTGTCCGGCGAGAGCAGGAGCGCCTCGACCGCGACGCCGCGCCGGGCGAGCAGCACGCCGGCGTACAGCGCGTCGCCGCCGTTGTCCCCCGACCCGACCAGCAGCAGCACCCGCGCGCCGTACGCGCGGCCCAGCAGGTCGAGCACGGCGTAGGCCAGCCCGGCCGCGGCCCGCTGCATCAGGGCTCCCTCGGGGAGGCGGGCCATCA
>DASTGV010000255.1:0-7167 GCA_035718765.1 Nocardioidaceae bacterium | reverse complement strand
GCCGGCACGGAGATCCTGCACCCGATGGCCGTGGTCGTCCTGGGCGGTCTGGTGACCGCCACCTTGCTCACCCTGTTCGTCGTCCCCGCGCTGTACGTCCGCTTCGTCGGCGACGCGCAGCCGGTCACGTCGGCGGTCCCGACGCAGCGCGGATCGCGGACGGAAGAAACTGAGGAGGCTCGCCATGCCCAGTCGTGAACTGGTCGCCACCGTCGTGCTCGCCGCCACCCTGGGTCTGACGGGATGCTCCGTCACCAGCGAGGCGCTGGGGGAGGCGTCCGACGAAGCTGCCCAGGCGGTGCCGGTCAAAGGCAGCGACCTGAGCCGGGTCACCCTGTCCCGCGCGGCCTTCGACCGGCTCGCGATCGCCACCGCCGCCGTGCGCAAGGGGATCGGGCGAGGCAGCACCTCGCCGACGGCGCAGAGCGTGATGCCGTCCGCAGCCCTGCTCTACGACAGCCAGGGACGCACCTGGGCCTACGTCCGTGAGGGTGCTGCGCGGACCTTCCTGCGCGCGCCGGTCACGATCGCGCGCCTCGACGGCGACAAGGCCTACCTGAGCGACGGGCCCGCGCCCGGGACGCAGGTGGTCGTCGTCGGTGCGCCCGAGCTCCTGGGCGTCGAGCTGGGGGTCGAGGGGGAATGACCACGCCGCCGCGAACCACACTGATGCGCCGGACGGTCTCGGCGAGCCTGCGGTTCCGGTTCATCGTGGTCGCCGCCGCCGTCGGCATGATGGTGTTCGGCACGGTCGCCCTCCCGTCGATGCGGATCGACGTGTTCCCGGAGTTCGCGCCGCCCCGGGTGGAGATCCAGACCCTCTGCATGGGCCTGACCACCGCCGACGTCGAGTCCCTGGTCACGGTCCCGCTGGAGCAGGCCCTCAACGGGGTCGACGGTCTCGACGACCTGCGCTCCAAGTCCGTGCCCCAGCTGTCGTCGATCGAGCTGATCTTCAAGCCCGGGACCGACCTGCTCGAGGCGAGACAGCTGGTCGCGGAGCGGCTGGACACCGTGGTCTCCAGCCTGCCCACCTGGGCCGCCCCTCCGGTCATGCTGCCCCCGGTGTCAGCCACCGGCCGCGCCATACAGATCGGGATGTCGTCGAAGGACCACTCGCTGATCGCCATGTCGATGATGGCGTACTGGACGATCCGGGCCCGGATCCTCCGGGTGCCCGGTGTCTCCAACGTGGCGCTGTGGGGTGAGCGCCTGCAGCTGATGACGGTGCAGGTGAAACCGGCGAAGATGAGACAGCAGAACGTCTCCCTCGACACCGTCATGGAGGCGACCGCCGACTCCGTGGACTCCGGCCTGCTGAAGTTCTCCAACGGCTCGGTGATCGGCGCCGGTGGGTTCGTCGACGCACCCAACCAGCGGATCAGCGTCCAGAGCGTGCTGCCCATCGTGACGCCGGCCGACATGGCCGAGGTCCCGGTCCAGCAGCGCGGCGGGCACACGGTCCGGATCGGCGACGTGGCTCACGTCGCGGAGACGCACCAGCCGCTCATCGGCGACGCGGTCATCGGCGACGGTCCCGGCCTGATGCTCGTCGTCGAGAAGCTGCCCTGGGCGGACACGGCCAAGGTCACCCGCGACGTCGAGAAGGTCATCGCGGACCTGCAGCCCGGCATGCAGGGCATCCAGTTCGACACCCACATCTTCCAGCAGGCGAGGTTCATCGACACCGCGATCCACAACCTGCGCGAAGCACTGGTTCTGGGCTTCCTGCTCGTCGTCGTGATCCTGTTCCTCTTCCTGTTCGAGTGGCGCGTGGCCCTGATCAGCCTCGTGACGATCCCGCTCTCGCTGATGGCCACCATGCTGGTGCTGTACTGGCGCGGGGACACCGTGAACACGATGACCCTGGCGGGCCTGGTGATCGCGCTGGGTGCCGTGGTCGACGACGCCATCATCGACGTCGAGAACATCCTGAGACGGCTCCGCCAGGAGCGTGCGGCGGGAAGCAGCCGGACGACCGCGTCCATCATCCTCGACGCGTCGCTGGAGGTCCGGAGCCCGATCGTGTACGCGACCCTGATCATCGTCGCCGCTGCGCTGCCGGTCTTCCTGCTGTCGGGCCTCACGGGCGCCTTCTTCCGGCCGCTCGCGGTGTCCTACACGCTCGCCATCCTCGCGTCGATGGCGGTGGCGCTGACGGTCACCCCCGCGCTGTGCCTGATCCTGCTGCACAAGGCTCCGATCCGCCGGGGCTCACCGGTCGTGCGCTGGCTGCACCGTCACTACACCGCCGCGCTCGCCACCATCCTCGACCGCCCCCGCTACGTCTACGCGGGCTCCGCGGTGCTGGTGGTCGCCGGCCTGGTCGCCACGCCCGCGCTGGGGCAGTCCCTGTTCCCCACCTTCAAGGAGCGCGACTTCCTGATCCACTGGATCGCGGCGCCCAGCACCTCCGCGGCCGAGGAGCAGCGCACCACGATCCAGGTCAGCAAGGAGCTGCGCAGCGTCCCCGGCGTGCGCAGCTTCGGCTCGCACATCGGGCAGGCGTTCCTGGGCGAGGAGGTCGCGGGCGTCAACTTCGGTGAGGGCTGGGTCAGCGTCGAGGACGACGCGGACCTGGACAAGACCCTCGGCGAGATCCACAAGGTCACCGACAAGTACCCCGGGATCTACCGGGACGTGCTGACCTACCTCAACGAGCGCATCGAGGAGGTGCTCACCGGAGCCAAGGAGCCCATCGTGGTCCGGATCTACGGCGAGGACCTGCATGTGATCAGGGCCAAGGCGGCCGAGGTCCAGAAGGCCCTCGCGGACGTCCCCGGGCTGGTCGACCTGCACACCGACCTCCAGGTCGACGTGCCGCAGATCGAGGTGCGGGTGAACCTCAAGGAGGCGGCGAGGCACGGCCTCAAGCCCGGCGACGTACGGCGCGCCGCGTCCACGATGATCGCGGGCGAGGAGGTGGGCGACATCTTCCGCCAGGGCAAGGCCTACGACGTGGTGGTGTGGAGCACGCCCGCGTCGCGCAACGACGTCGCCGACATCGCCGCCCTCCCGTTGGACACCCCGTCGGGTCACAAGATCCTGCTCAGCGACGTGGCCCAGGTCCGGGTGCGGCCGATCCCCAACGTGATCGAACGGCAGGCCGACTCGCGGCGCATCGACGTGGCCGCCGGCGTCTCCGGGCGGGACCTCGGGTCGGTGGCCGACGAGGTCCAGGACCGGCTCGAGTCGGTGTCCTACCCGCGCGGCTACCACGCCGAGCTGCTCGGTGAGTACCACGAGCGGCAGGTCGCCCAGAAGCACCTGCTGGGCTCGGGACTGCTGGCCGTGGTGGCGATCCTGGTCCTGCTGATGCTGTCGTTCGGGAGCTGGCGGCTGGCGGTGTTCAGCTTCCTGACCCTGTTGATGGCGCTCGTCGGAGGGGTCCTGGCGGCCTGGATGACGGGCGGGGTGATCTCGCTGGGATCGCTCGTCGGCTTCTTCACGGTGTTCGGGATCGCGGCGCGCAACGGGATCCTGCTGGTCAACCACTGCCAGCACCTGGAGAAGTACGAAGGGGAGCCCTTCGGGCCCGCCCTGGTGCTGCGGGGCGCGCGCGAGCGGCTGTCGCCGATCCTGATGACCTCGCTCGCGACCGGCCTGGCGCTGGTGCCGCTGGTCGTCCTGGGCGACCGGCCGGGACACGAGATCGAGTACCCGCTCGCCGTGGTCATCCTCGGCGGCCTGGTCACCTCGACGGCACTCAACCTGTTCGTGGTCCCGTCGCTGTACCTGCGCTTCGGCAAGCCCGGCAGCGGGAGCGACGGACCGTTCTGGCGGCGCGCCTTCGCCCGGCGCGACCTGCCGGAGGCTCAGGCGTAGGCCTTCGCCAGCAGCTCGTAGGACAGCGCTCGCTCGGCGGCGTCGTGCACCTGCGTGGTGACGATCAGCTCGTCGGCGCCCGCGTAGGTGCGCCGCCGCTCCAGGTCGTCGCGGACCTGGTCGGGCGTGCCGACCGAGATGAACCGCCGGCGCTGCGCCGCGAGGGCGAGCTCCTGCTCGGTCCAGTCGTGGGCGGCGGCCTCCTCGGGCGTGGGGACCGGCCCGGGACGGTTCTGCATCAGCCGGACCATCGCCAGGTCGTTGGCCTTCGCGAGGGCCTCGGCGCGCTCCGCGCTCTCCGACGCGATCGCCGCCACCCCGAGGATCACCCGGGGCTCGGCCAGCCGGGTCGACGGCTCGAAGTTCTCGCGGTACCCGGCCACCGCCTCCTGCGGGTCCGCGGAGCCGAAGTGCCCCGCGAACGCGAAGCCGGTCCCGAACGCGGCGGCGGCGTGCCCGCCGTACAGGGAGGAGCCGAGGATCCACAGCGGCGGCAGCGGCACGTCGTCCGGTATCGCCCGCAGCGGCTTGAACGGGTGGTCGTCGGGGAAGCCGTCGACGTAGGCGAGCAGCTCGGAGAACTGCTGCGGGAACTCGTCGCCCCCGGCGTCCACGCGGTTGCGACGCAGGGCGTAGGCGGTCAGCTGGTCCGTGCCCGGCGCCCGGCCGACCCCGAGGTCGATGCGTCCGGGGTGCAGGCCCTCCAGCACCCGGAACGACTCGGCCACCGCGAGCGGCGCGTGGTTCGGCAGCATGATGCCGCCGCTGCCGACCCGGATCGTGCGGGTGGCCGCGGCGACCGTCGCGATCATGACCATCGGCGCGCTGCTCGCGACGCTGCCGATGTTGTGGTGCTCGGCCAGCCAGTAGCGCTGGTAGCCGAACGACTCCGCGGCCCGGGCCAGCGCCACGGTGTCGTGCAGAGCGCTGGACGCGGGCCGGCCCGACGGGATCGGCGAGAGGTCGAGGACGGACAGCGGCACGGTCGTGGCGGGAGTGGTCACGTGCATCCTGAACGCCGAACGGGCGGAGGGGATTCCCCGGCGGCGGGTCGGCCGGCCGATGGTCGACCGCTGGCCGGTCCGCGCGCGGTCGACTACCGGGATCCCGGTAGATTGAGCGCGCGTCCACCCGAGCCGAAGCGATGGAGTCTCCCGCGTTGACCGAGCAGCGTCCGCACCTCGACACGGTCGAGACGGCCACGACGACTCCCGACCACGAGCAGCCGTGGTCGGACCTGGGGCTCAAGCCCGACGAGTACGCCAACATCCGCGAGATCCTCGGCCGCCGGCCGACGTCCTCGGAGCTGGCGATGTACTCCGTGATGTGGAGCGAGCACTGCTCCTACAAGTCGTCCAAGGTGCACCTGCGGCAGTTCGGCGAGAAGGTCACCGACGAGATGCGCGAGCACCTGATGGTCGGCATCGGCGAGAACGCCGGCGTGGTCGACATCGGTGACGGGTACGCCGTCACGTTCAAGGTCGAGTCGCACAACCACCCGTCCTACGTCGAGCCCTACCAGGGCGCCGCGACCGGCGTCGGGGGCATCGTCCGCGACATCCTCGCCATGGGTGCGCGACCGGTCGCCGTGATGGACCCGCTGCGGTTCGGCCCGCTCGACGCCCCCGACACGCGCCGCGTGCTGCCCGGGATCGTGGCGGGCGTCGGCGGCTACGGCAACTGCCTCGGCCTGCCGAACATCGGCGGTGAGGCGGTCTTCGACGCGACGTACGCCGGCAACCCGCTGGTCAACGCGCTCTGCGTCGGCGTGATGCGGCACGAGCAGCTGCACCTCGCCAAGGCCTCCGGGGCCGGCAACCAGGTGATCCTGTACGGCGCGCGCACCGGCGGTGACGGGATCGGCGGCGTCAGCGTGCTCGCCAGCGAGACGTTCGAGTCGACCGGACCCGCCAAGCGGCCCAGCGTCCAGGTGGGCGACCCGTTCCAGGAGAAGCTCCTGATCGAGTGCACGCTCGAGATCTTCGCCGAGGAGCTCGTCGTCGGCATCCAGGACCTCGGCGGCGCCGGGCTGTCCTGCGCGACCTCCGAGCTCGCGTCGGCCGGCGACGGCGGCATGCACGTGTGGCTCGACCGGGTGCCGCTGCGCGACTCGACGCTGGCGCCCGAGGAGATCCTGATGTCGGAGTCGCAGGAGCGGATGATGGCGGTCGTCGAGCCGGCCAACGTCAAGCGCTTCCTGGAGATCTGCGAGAAGTGGGACGTCGAGGCGACCGTCGTCGGCGAGGTCAACGACTCCGGCCGGCTGACCATCGAGTGGCACGGCGAGTCGGTGGTCGACGTGCCGCCGCGGTCCGTGGCGCACGACGGCCCGACCTACCAGCGGCCGTACCGGCGCCCGGAGTGGCAGGACCCGCTCCAGGCCGACGACGCCGCGGCGCTCGCACGACCGTCGACCGGCGACGAGCTGCGGGAGACGCTGCTGCGGCTGGTCGCCTCGCCGAACCTCTGCGACAAGTCGTGGATCACCGACCAGTACGACCGCTACGTGCAGGGCAACACCGTGCTCGCCCAGCCCGAGGACTCCGGGATGGTGCGGGTCGACCCCGTCTCCGGGCTCGGCGTCGCGGTGTCGACCGACTGCAACGGTCGCTTCGCGATGCTCGACCCGTACGCCGGCGCGCAGCTCGCGCTCGCCGAGTCCTACCGCAACGTCGCCACCTCCGGCGCCCGGCCGCTCGCGGTCAGCGACTGCCTGAACTTCGGCTCGCCCGAGGACCCCGACGTGATGTGGCAGTTCGCCGAGGCGACCCGGGGCCTGGCCGACGGCTGCCAGGCGCTCGGCATCCCGGTCACCGGCGGGAACGTCTCGCTCTACAACCAGACCGGGGACACCGCGATCCTGCCCACGCCGGTCGTCGCCGTGCTCGGCGTGATCGACGACGTGGCCCGCCGTACGCCGTCGGGGTTCGTGACCGAGGGCCAGCAGATCTACCTGCTCGGCGCGACCCGCGACGAGCTGTCCGGTTCCGAGTGGGCGCACGTCGTGCACGGGCACCTCGGCGGCCTGCCCCCGCAGGTCGACCTGGCTGCCGAGCGCGAGCTCGCCGACATCCTGGTCAACGCCTCACGGGACGGGCTCATCGACGCCGCGCACGACCTGTCCGACGGCGGCCTCGCCCAGGCCCTCGTGGAGTCCTGCCTGCGCAACGGGATCGGCGCCCGGGTCTGGCTGCCCGACGAGCTCGACCCGTTCGTCGCGCTGTTCAGCGAGTCGACCGGCCGGGCGATCGTCGCGGTGCCGCGGTCGGAGGAGGTGCGGTTCACCGACATGTGCACCGCCCGCCGCTTCCCGCACCTGCGCATCGGCGTCACCGACGGCTC
>DASTGV010000254.1:0-3534 GCA_035718765.1 Nocardioidaceae bacterium | reverse complement strand
GCGCCGGAGTAGTGCGGCAGGTACTTCCCGGCCGCCGCCCAGGCCTGCATGGTCAGGCCGGAGCAGTCCCACGAGCTCGGACCGGTCGCGCCCCACTGGTACGGCTCGCCGAGCTGGGCCTTCGCGAAGGCGATCACGGCGTCGGCCCCGCCACTCGGAGGCGGCGGCTGCGGAGCCGGCGGCGGCGTGGGCGGCGCCGGGTCGGAGGGCGGGTCGTCCGAGCCGCCGCCGTTCCCGCCGTTCCCGCCGGACCCGTTGCTCTTGTCCCGGGCGGCCTTGTCCTGGGCGGCCTTCTCGTCGGCCGCCTTCTTGCGGGCCGCCTCGGCGGCCTTCTGCTTCGCGGCGGCCTCGGCGCGCGCCTTGGCCTCCGCGGCGGCCTTGGCCATCGCCTCGGCGATGGCGGCCAGCCGGGCCCGCTCCTCGGCCCGCTTGCGGGCGATCTCCTCCAGGGCGGTCTGCCGCTTGCGGGCCAGCTCGACGGAGATGTTCTGGGCCGCGGCCAGCGCGGTGATCAGCCGGTCCTTCTCGGCGGCGATGTCCGAGGCCTCGGCCTGCGCGGCGTCCGCGCTGGCCGCCGCGCGGTCGCGGGCCTGCTGGGCCCGGGCGGCCAGCCGGACCTGCTCGGCCTTGGCCCGCCGGGCCTTGCCCTCGAAGACCTGCGCCAGCGCGTCCGCGGCGGCGAACCGCTTGTAGTCGGCCTGCAGCGAGGTCGAGGCGCCCTGGAAGGCGACGTACTGGTCCATCACGCCCTGCGGGCCGTCGGCGCTCATCATCGCGTTGAGCGCGTTCAGGTCGCCGCCGTTCTGGTAGGACTGCGCGACCAGCGCGCCGATCCGGTTCCGCTGCGCGGCGACGGTACGACGGGCGTGCGCGGCGTCCGCGCGGGCCCGGCGGTAGGCCTGCTTGGCCTGCTCGAGGTGCCACATGGCGCCGTTGTAGGCCTCGGAGGCCTGCTCGGCCCGGAGGTTGGCCGCGTCCAGCCGCTGGTTGGCCATCAGCAGCCGGGCCTTGATCGCGCCCACGTCGTGCGCCTTCTGCTCCGCGCGCGCCTTGGCCCGGTCGACCTGGTCCTGGCTCGGGAACGCGCCGTCGCCGGACCCGCCCCCGTCGCCCGGGTCGCCGCTGGCGACGGGGACGCCGACCAGCCCGAGCCCCAGGGCGGTGGTCAGACAGAGGATGGCCAGCCGGCCGGAGAGGGGGCTGGTCATGCGCCGCACTCGTCGCACGCGTCGAACCTTTCGTCCGCTCGTCGAGCCGCTTCCCTTCGGCTCGACGAGCTGGGTCGGCCGGTGGCGGACCGGGCGCTGAACCTCCCACTTTCAGCGACCGGCCCCCACCGGGCGAGTCCACCCGAGTGGGACTGCCGAGGGAACGCTAATGCTCACGAGTCACAAAGGGAACACTTTCCTCAATAAAAACTTCCGCCCCACGGCGTGTCGGGTTGACAAACTACATCAATGTAATTCCAGGAACGCCCGATTTTCCCGTCTGGTCACGGTGGTGGGGGTGTGTCCGAACCGGGGTGCGCAAGGCAGCCAGAGGCCTGGTGCGGTGGGTCGGCGCGCGCACCGCAACCGCAGGGAGGCCGCTGCGGCCCCTGGGAGGTGGCTTTTAAATGGAGCGGTCCCGCCCCATTGGGAGGTTGGGGCGGGACCGGCGCTCCTGTCCTATTGGGAGGTTAGGACAGGACCGCGCGCAAGGACTTGATGAGGGATCCCCCCGGACCCCAGTTCTTGCCCTCTCAGGATACGGCACCACAGTCCGCCAACCCAGCCGAAAGGGGGACTATTCGCGGATGGCCCAGAGGGACTATGCGCGGGCCGTGGCGGCGCTGTCGCCGATCCCGTTTCCCCGGCCCCGGTGGTCGTCCCGGTGGTCGTCCCGCTCGTCGTCCCAGTCGTCGTCCTGGTCGTCGCCGACGGGGACGCTGGCCGTCGAGGTCGTCGGATGGGACCCCCGGCCGTGCCGGTCGAAGCGCTGTCCGGTCGCCAGCGCCCCCAGCCAGACCGACACGACGGCGATCGCCGCGCCCGCCACGACGTCGGAGACGTAGTGCCAGCCGAAGTAGAGGGTCGACAGCACGGTCAGGGCGAAGTACACCCACATCGCGACGCGGAGCCACAGGTGCCGCACGGTGTACTGCGTGACCAGCGCCAGGGTCAGGATGATCCCGACGTGCAGCGAGGCGAAGCCGGCCACGCTCTGGATCGAGTCGGTGTTCAGCGGTGACTTGAGCACGTCGTAGCGGCCCCAGTACAGCGAGTCCTGCAGCGACGAGACGCCGGTCGAGTCCAGGTCGGCGTAGATGAAGGGGAAGGCGAAGTTCGGCCCGAGGGTGGGCAGCGCGTAGTAGCTGACGGTGCCGAGCGCCCAGGCCAGGCACTGCGCGGTGGCGTACCAGTAGCCGTAGCTGATGTTGCGCGACCAGACCAGGTAGACGATCAGCGAGAACGGCGAGATGGGCAGGAACAGCAGGTACACGAACGCGAGGACGTGCGCGGCCACGTCACCGCCGAGAACCTGGTGCAGCACCACCGCTGGCTCGTGACCGAGGAAGATGAACCGGTCGACGTGGTGCAGCAGCGAGTCGTAGGTCTGCTTGCCGTAGACGAGCGGCAGGTAGTTCTTGAGGTTCCGGTAGCTGACGTAGGTCACGTAGAAGCTGACCAGCCCGATGACCACCAGGCCGATGCGCTCACGGGTCCAGTGCTCGTCGATGATGCTCTTGGCGTGCGACCCGAAGGTGCGCATCCGGCGCCGGGACCGCCACACCGACCGGGGGACGACGTCGACGACGAAGGCGCCGAGCACCATCATCGGCAGCCGGAACCACGACGGCCCGAGCGAGCCGTCCGGGTCCTTGAGGCCCTCGCCCAGGGAGACACTGGCGACGACGGCGACGGCACCCATCATGAGTGCGACCCCTACCAGGAGCCCGTATGCCCGTCGTCTCACGAGGCGACAGTTTAGGGGTTGGCCGGGCTCTGCTCCGCAGGCCCGACCGACGCGGTCCGGGTGAGATCGACCACCAGGCGGACAGCCTCCCCCACCGCCACGGCGGCGCGTCCGGGGCCGGGCAGGTCCGCCACGGCCGGCAGCACTCCGAGACCGTCGACGGCGACGGTGAGGCGGACCTGGTCCGGGGTCACCCGGGCGGACTCCACCCGGCCGCACAGAACCCCGTCCGGGGCGACCCGCAGCGCGGACCGGCGCAGCGCCACCGGGCCGCCTCCCCGCACCCCGAGCACGGAGGCGGCCCGGTCCCCCTCCACGACCGTCGCGTAGCCGAGGAACCGAGCCGCCTCCGCGTCCACCGGGGCCCGCCACACCTCGTCGAGGCTGCCGGCCTGGACCACCCGGCCCTCCCGCATCAGCGCCATCCGGTCGGCGACCGCGAACGCCTCCTCCTGGTCGTGGGTCACCAGCAGGGCCGTCGTACCGGCGGCGACGAGGATGTCGCGCAGGTCGTGGGCGAGACGCTCGCGCAGGCCGCGGTCGAGGGCGGACAGCGGCTCGTCGAGCAGCAGCAGCCGG
>DASTGV010000253.1:0-5502 GCA_035718765.1 Nocardioidaceae bacterium | reverse complement strand
GGCTGGTGCTGCGACGCCCTCGACCTGGTCGGCGTGCCGTGGCGGCAGTCGAACGCGAAGACCATCTCGGTCTCGACCCGCGCCGGGGTCGCCCGGCTCGACGAGCTGCTCGGCCTGAAGGCCTGAGGGCTACTCCGGCCGGGTGTAGGCCGGGGCGATCTCGTTGATGGCGTCGCCCATCCGGTGGATGCGCAGCGCGTTGGTCGAGCCCGGGATGCCGGGCGGGCTGCCGGCGACGACCACGACGAGGTCGCCCTCCTGCACCCGCTTGATCCGCAGCAGGTGCTCGTCGACCTGGCGGACCATCTCGTCGGTGTGCTCGACGGGCTCGGCGAGGAACGTCTCCACGCCCCAGCTCAGGGCGAGCTGCGACCGGACCACCGGGACGGGCGTGAACGCCAGGGTGGGGATGTGCCCGCGGTAGCGGGAGAGCCGGCGGGCGGAGTCCCCGCTCTGGGTGAACGCGACGAGGTACTTCGCGCCGATCCGCTCGGCCACCTCGTTCGCGGCCTTCGCGATCACGCCGCCGCGGGTGCGCGGCTGCCAGTCGATGGCCGCCATCCGGGCCAGGCCGTGGTCCTCGGTGGACTCGATGATCCGGGCCATCGTCTCGACGGTCTCGATGGGGAACTCCCCCACGCTCGTCTCGCCCGACAGCATCACCGCGTCCGCGCCGTCGAGGACGGCGTTCGCGACGTCGGAGGCCTCGGCGCGGGTGGGACGCGGGGCCGAGATCATCGACTCGAGCATCTGGGTCGCCACGATCACCGGCTTGGCGTGCCGGCGGGCCACCTCGATGACCTGCTTCTGCAGGAACGGCACGTCCTCGAGCGGGCACTCCACGCCGAGGTCGCCGCGCGCGACCATGAAGCCGTCGAACGCGTCGACGATCTCCTCGATGTTGTCGATCGCCTGCGGCTTCTCGATCTTCGCGATCACCGGGAGGAAGACCCCCTCCTCCTTCATGATCGCCCGCACGTCCTCGACGTCGGAGCCCGAGCGCACGAACGACAGCGCGATGAAGTCGACGGTCATGTGCAGCGCCCAGCGCAGGTCCTCCTTGTCCTTCTCGGACATGGCCGGCACGGACACGGCGACGCCGGGCAGGTTGATGCCCTTGTTGTTGCTCACCGGCCCGGGGACCAGCACCCGGGTGCGCACGTCGGTGTCGTCGACGCTGAGCACCTCGAGGCGCACCTTGCCGTCGTCGATGAGGACGTGGTCGCCGGGGGCGACGTCGCCCGGGAGCCCGGCGTAGGTCGTCGAGCAGATCTTCACGTCCCCGACGACGTCGCGGGTCGTGATCGTGAACTCGGCGCCCTGCTCGAGCTGCACCGGCCCCTCGGCGAAGCGGCCGAGCCGGATCTTCGGGCCCTGGAGGTCCGCGAAGATGCCGACTCCGTGGCCGCTGGCGTCGGAGGCCTCACGGACCATCCGGTAGACCTTCTCGTGGTCGGCGTACGACCCGTGGCTGAGGTTCATCCGGGCCACGTCCATGCCGGCGTCGACGAGCGCACGGATGCGCTCGGGGGTGTTCACGGCGGGTCCGAGGGTGCAGACGATCTTTGCTCTACGCACGCAACGACCCTAGCGGGCTACCCACGGGTCACCCGAACCGTCGGCTGGAACGTTCCAAGATGTGACCCCTCAGACGACGAGGGGGCGCTCGGTCGGCGGGATCGGGACGGGCAGGGTGGTCGAGCCGGTCAGGAACCGGTCGACCCCGGCGGCCGCAGCGCGACCCTCGGCGATCGCCCACACGATCAGCGACTGGCCACGACCGGCGTCGCCGGCGACGAAGACACCCGGCTGGGTCGACATGTACGCCGCGTCGCGCACGATGTTCCCGCGCCCGTCGAGGTCGACGCCGAGCTGCGCCACGACGCCGTCCTGCTGGGGGCCGGTGAAGCCCATCGCGAAGAGCACCAGCTGGGCCGGGATCTCGCGCTCGGTGCCCTCCACCTCGCTGAACTTCCCGTCCTTCATCTCCACGTCCACGAGCCGCAGCGCGCGGACGTTGCCGTCCTCGTCGCCGAGGAACTCCTGCGTCGACACGGAGTAGACCCGCTCGCCGCCCTCCTCGTGGGCGGAGGAGACGCGGAAGATCATCGGGTACGTCGGCCAGGGCTGGTTCGTCGGCCGCTCCTCGCCGGGCTGCGGCATGATCTCGAGCTGCGTCACGGACGCGGCCTTCTGCCGGTGGGAGGTGCCGAGGCAGTCGGCCCCGGTGTCGCCGCCGCCGATGATGACGACGTGCTTGCCCTCGGCGGTCACCTGGTCCTCGACCTGCTGGCCGAGGGACGCACGGTTGGACTGCGGCAGGAAGTCCATCGCCTGGTGGATGCCGCCGAGCTCGCGGCCCTTGATCGGCAGGTCGCGCGGCACGGTGGCGCCGACCGCGAGCACCACGGCGTCGAAGCGGTCCACGAGCTGGTCACCGGTCACGTCGACGCCCGACCGGAACACCGTCCCCTCCCTGCGCATCTGGTCGATGCGCCGGTCCAGGTGCTTCTTCTCCATCTTGAACTCGGGGATGCCGTAGCGCAGCAGGCCGCCGGGCTTGTCCGCCCGCTCGTAGACCGCGACCGTGTGGCCGGCCCGGGTCAGCTGCTGGGCGGCCGCGAGACCCGCGGGCCCCGAGCCGATCACCGCGACGGTCTTGCCGCTGAGCCACTCCGGCGGCTGCGGACGGACCAGGCCGGACTCCCAGGCGCGGTCGGCGATCGACACCTCGACGTTCTTGATCGTCACCGGGTCCTGGTTGATGCCGAGCACGCACGCGGTCTCGCACGGCGCCGGGCAGAGCCGCCCGGTGAACTCCGGGAAGTTGTTCGTCGCGTGCAGGCGCTCGATCGCACCCTGCCAGTCGTCGCGCCAGACCAGGTCGTTCCACTCGGGGATGATGTTCCCGAGCGGGCAGCCCTGGTGGCAGAACGGGATGCCGCAGTCCATGCAGCGCCCGGCCTGCTCGGTGATGATCGGCAGCAGCGCGCGGCCCACCCCTTCGGGGTAGACCTCGTTCCAGTCGTTGACCCGCTCGTCGACGGGACGGCGGGACGCGACCTGGCGCCCGTTCTTCAGGAACCCTCGGGGGTCAGCCATCAGGCAGAGTCCTCCATCATCACGCGGACGTCGTGGTCGCAGACGGCAGATGGCAGCGGATACGTCTCAGCCATGGAGCGCCTCCATCATGCGGGTCGCGGTCTCGTCGTCGGAGAGCCCTTCGGCCTCGGCCTGCTCCTTCGCGGCGAGCACCCGCTTGTAGTCGGTGGGCATGACCTCGGTGAAGCGGCGTACGGCGGACGACCAGTCGTCGAGCAGCGCCTCGGCCACCGGCGACCCGGTCTCCTCGAGGTGCCGGCGCACCAGGTCCTGCAGCTCGTCGGCCGCGTCACCCTCGACCGGCGCCAGCTCGACCAGCTCGGGGTTGACCCGTGCCTCGTCGAGGTCGAGCACGAAGGCGACGCCGCCGGACATGCCGGCCGCGAAGTTGCGTCCGGTCGGTCCGAGGACCACCACGCGTCCGCCGGTCATGTACTCGCAGCCGTGGTCGCCGACGCCCTCGACGACGGCCGTGGCACCGGAGTTGCGGACGCAGAACCGCTCGCCGACCTGGCCGCGCAGGAAGATCTCGCCGGCGGTCGCGCCGTACCCGATGACGTTGCCGGCGATGATCTGCACGGCGGCGTCGAAGGTCGCGGCCCGGTCGGGCCGCACCACGATCCGGCCGCCGGACAGCCCCTTGCCGACGTAGTCGTTCGCGTCGCCCTCGAGCCGGAGCGTGACGCCGGCGGGCACGAACGCCCCGAACGACTGGCCGGCCGAGCCGGTGAACGTGATGTCGATCGTGCCGTCGGGCAGCCCCTCGCCCCGGTAGCGCTTGGTCACCTCGTGGCCGAGGATCGTGCCGACGGTGCGGTTGACGTTGCGGACCTTCACCTGGGCGCGGACCGGCTCACCCCTCTCGAGCGCGTCGGCGGCGAGCCTGACCAGCTCGTTGTCGAGCGCCTTGTCGAGGGCGTGGTCCTGACCGGTGGTGTTGTGCCGGGCGGCGCCCTCGGGCAGCTCGGGCACGTGCAGCACGGGCCGCAGGTCGAGCCCGGAGGCCTTCCAGTGGTTGACCGCCTGGGTCACGTCGAGCAGCTCGGCGTGGCCGACGGCCTCCTCGAGCGTGCGGAACCCGAGCTGGGCCAGCAGCTCGCGGACCTCCTCGGCGATGAACTCGAAGAAGTTCACGACGAACTCGGGCTTGCCGGCGTAGCGCTGCCGCAGGACCGGGTTCTGCGTCGCGACGCCCACCGGGCAGGTGTCGAGGTGGCAGACCCGCATCATGATGCAGCCGGAGACCACCAGCGGCGCGGTGGCGAAGCCGAACTCCTCGGCGCCCAGCAGGGCCGCCACCAGCACGTCGCGCCCGGTCTTCATCTGGCCGTCGGCCTGCACGACGATCCGGTCCCGCAGCCCGTTGAGCAGCAGCGTCTGCTGGGTCTCGGCCAGCCCGAGCTCCCAGGGACCGCCCGCGTGCTTGAGCGACGTCAGCGGCGCGGCACCCGTGCCGCCGTCGTGGCCGGAGATCAGCACGACGTCCGCGTGCGCCTTGGACACGCCCGCCGCGACCGTGCCGACGCCGACCTCGGCGACCAGCTTCACGTGCACCCGCGCCTCGGGGTTGGCGTTCTTCAGGTCGTGGATGAGCTGCGCCAGGTCCTCGATCGAGTAGATGTCGTGGTGCGGCGGCGGTGAGATCAGCCCCACGCCGGGCGTGGAGTGCCGGGTCTTCGCCACCCACGGGTACACCTTGTGCCCGGGCAGCTGACCACCCTCGCCGGGCTTCGCGCCCTGGGCCATCTTGATCTGGATGTCGGTGGAGTTGGTGAGGTACTCCGACGTGACGCCGAACCGGCCGGACGCCACCTGCTTGATGGCGCTGCGCCGCTCCCGGTCGTAGAGACGGTCGGGGTCCTCCCCGCCCTCGCCGGTGTTCGACGTGCCGCCCAGCCGGTTCATCGCGATCGCGAGCGTCTCGTGCGACTCCTGGCTGATCGAGCCGTAGGACATCGCGCCGGTGGAGAACCGCTTGACGATCTCCGAGACCGGCTCGACCTCCTCGATCGGGATCGGCTCGCGCTCGCCCTCGCGCAGCTTGAACAGCCCGCGCAGCGTCATCAGCCGTTCGGACTGCTCGTTCACCCGCGCGGTGTACTGCTTGAAGACGTCGTAGCGGCGCGCCCGCGTCGCGTGCTGCAGGCGGAACACGGTCTCGGGGTTGAACAGGTGCAGCTCGCCCTCGCGCCGCCACTGGTACTCGCCGCCGACGCCGAGCGTCCGGTGCGCTGGGGCCGTGCCGCCGGCTGGGTACGCGGTGCGGTGCCGCTGCGCGACCTCCTCGGCGATGACGTCCAGCCCCACGCCGCCGAGCCGGGAGGACGTACCCGTGAACCACCGGTCGACGACGTCCTGCGCCAGCCCGATCGCCTCGAACACCTGCGCCCCGCGGTAGGA
>DASTGV010000252.1:0-4033 GCA_035718765.1 Nocardioidaceae bacterium | reverse complement strand
CCGTCGTGGAGGAAGACCGTGTGTCCGCAGACGGCGGCGACCTTGCGGTAGTGCGTCGCGAGCGCGAGCCGGATCCGGTCGTGGGCGTCGATGTGCCAGGCGTCCAGGTGGCCCAGGTCCACCACCCACGTGGGCGCGCGCGGACCGGTCAGCACCGCGCGCAGCCGGGTCAGGTGCGGGTCGAGGGTGCGCATCGGCAGCGACCAGAGATGGGGGTACGGCGACGGCAACCCGGAGGCCTGCTGCACCTCGGCGTTGCCGTAGAGCACCGTCGCGGTGTCCCCGGGCCGGGCCGAGCGGGCCAGGAAGGCGCCGATCCGTTGGCTGTCGTGGGGGTACGCCGCGCCGGTCAGCGTGACCACGACGATGGCCGCCACCGCCGAGGCGACCGTGGCGGCCACCGCCGCACGCAGGCGTCCCGCGTCCGCCGCCCACAGCCCGGCCGCCAGGGCCAGCACCGGCACCAGCTGGAGCAGGTAGTGCGGCCAGTAGCTCCCGCCCATCGCGACGCTCACGACGTCGAGCAGCGCGGTCGCCCCGACGGCCCACGCGACCGGCGGACCGCGGAACCGGCAGCGCACCGCCTCCGCCAGCAGCAGCACCAGCAGGGGCAGGACCCCCGCCAGCAGGGCCCGACCGGCGAGGTCGAACGCGCGCATCACCGGGGCGTGCAGGCTGTGGTCCGCGATCACGTCGAGCGCGGTGCCCCGGAAGCCGAACACCGTCGTCCAGGCGGTCCGCAGCCCGACCCTGGACCAGACGACGAACCCGAGCGAGGCCGCGACCACCACCGCCCCGCCGAGCACCCCGCCGGCCGCCACGACGGCCGCGTCCCGGCGACCCGTCCGGCGCTGCGCGAGGGAGGCGACGAGCAGGACGAGTGCGAACACGACGCCGTCGCCGAAGTTCTGCTTCACCATCACCGCGGTGCCCGCCGCGAGGCCCGCGCCCGTCGCGAGAGCGAGGGCGGGCCACCCGCTCCGTCGTACGGCGGCGAGGGTGAGCGCCATGGACAGCATCACCAGCGGCGCGGCCAGGATCTCGCCGTCGGCCTCCTGGGCCGACAGCACCGGCGTCACCACCAGCGCGGCGGCGACCACGGCGGCCCAGCGTGCGCCGCGCTCCCCCACCGCCTCGTACGCCGCCCAGGCCGCCGAGCCCACCAGCAGAAGCGCCAGCCCGGTCGCGAGCACGCGGATGCTCGGCGCCCAGCCGGTCAGCGTGGCCAGCCGGTACAACAGCAGCAGGCCGGGCGGACGGTCCACGAAGTAGTGCCCGTAGAGGTTCGGCCCGCCGGCGCGCAGGGAACGGGCCACGACCGTGTAGCCGGCCTCGTCGCTGTAGAAGGGACCGACCAGGTACACCGTCCGGAGCACCACGACGACAGCGCAGACGGCCAGCACGAAGCGCCGGGTGGAGAGCCCGCGCGCGAAGGGCAGCGTCCACGCGAGTGTCACGCGTTCCAGTGAACGGGGGTCACCTGAAGGCTTCATGAACATCCGCGTGCGCGCGGATACTCAGCCCCGGACCTGAGTACCCGCGCCGATGCCGCACGCCTGTGCCGGCCGCCACGCTGGTCGCATGAACATTCCGAGCAAGACCACCACCGCCTTCTACGCCCAGGCCGGCATCGCCTTCGCGGTCGCCGTCGTGTCCCTCGCCTTCGGCATCGCCTACCTGCCGGTCGACCCGTGGATGCGGGCGTTCCTGGCGCTGGGCAGCCTGTTCCTGGTCACCTCGACGTTCACCCTCGCCAAGTGCGTGCGCGACGCCCAGGAGAACTCGGGACTCACCAGCCGGCTCGACCAGGCGCGGCTCGACAAGATCCTGGCCGAGCACGACCCGTTCAAGGAGCCCGTCTGACCCGCGGGCCCCGGCCAGGCATCCACGCGAACGCCGTCACCAGGGCGGCGGCGGCCAGGACCAGGCCGGCTGCCCGGTCCTGGTCGGTCCGCGGGTCGCTCCACGGCCAGTCGAGGGCGCCGAACCACGCCCCCGCGACGAGGTCCTCCCGCGTGTAGAGGAGGGCGGCGTGACTGACCAGGACGACTGCGAGGACGAGGAGCACCGTACGGAGCCTCGTGGGGTCCGCGCCGGCCCGCAGCCGGGCCGACCCGACGAGGAGAGCTCCCCCGGCCAAGGCACCCAGACCGACGGCGAGGTGCAGGAGCGGCCCGCGCAGGGAGACCTCCAGCGCCCAGGGCGTGACCAGCACCGTGAGCACCGCGAGCAGCAGCACCAGTCCGTGCATCGGGTCGAGCCACCGTCCGAGTACGGCGGCCTGCGCCGGCGTCAGCAACGACGCGGCCGGCGCCAGCAGCAGGGGCACGGCGACACCGAGCACCAGGATCTGCAGCGTCTGCGCGGACAGCAGCGCCGCGGAGTAGGCGGACAGGCCACCGCACAGGGCCCACCCCGCCAGCACCGTCCCGGCGACGGGTGCGAGCACCGGACGGACGCCCGCCCGTCGCCCTGCGAGCAGCAGCCCCACGAGCACGACGAACAGGACGGTGAGCAGCACCGCGTCGGGGCGGGACCGGAGCACCAGCGACGGCAGCGACGGTGCCGGCAGCGCTCGGTCCACCGTGGCGAAGGTGGTCGCGTGCGGGGGACGCGCCCGGGACGCGGCCGCGACGGGTGCCGCGGTGCGCGCCAGGGCCACGGCCAGTCCCACGGCCGCCGCCATCAGCGCGAGCTCGGCGGCCGCGATGCGAGCGAACCCCATGGTCGAGCCGGACACGGCCGCCGGCACGCTGCGTCGGCGGTGCCACCACCCGAACGCGCCCAGACCGCCCAGGGCGGCGACCTTGGCCAGCAGGAGGAGGCCGTACGTCGACCCCCAGGCGGCCGCGTCCACGCCGATCCGCACCCAGGCGCCGGCCAGCCCGGAGACGGCGACCGAAACGAAGCACGCCAGCGCCAGCCGGCTGAAGCGGGGCAGCGCCACCGGCAGGTCCCTCCGGTCCACGTAGCAGACGAGGGCGAGCAGTCCGCCGACCCAGACGGTGGCGGCGACCACGTGCACGAGCAGCAGCTGCGCGGCCAGGAAGTGGTGGGCGGCGGTGCGCGCGTGCCCGGTCGCCAGCAGCGGGCCCATCGAGACCAGCGCCGCGGCGAGCAGGAGCCGGGCCCGCGCCGGGAGGACCACGCGAGCCGGACGACCGAGCGTCGCGACACCGAGAGCGGTGGCGACGACGAGCCCGAGTGCCCGCCCCTGCGGCAGCTCCCACCAGAAGCGCAGGGTCATCGACGTGCCGAGCCCGGTCGGCAACGGAGCCCCGACGATCTCGGCGGCGGACACGAGACCGAGCGTCGTCGCTGCGGCAGCCCAGCCCAGGGCCCAGGCGCGCACCGGACCCCGTCCGGGCACGGAGCGACCGGGCGCCAGCACCGCCGGGGCGAGCAGCGTCCCGACCGTGCCCACGGCACCCAGGTCGAGCAGCACCCGGACCACCGGCACCAGCCAGCCGACGGTGGTGCCCGCGTCACGCAGGCCCGCCGGAGCCGGACGCGGGCCTCCGCCGGTGGCGACGAGCGCCAGCACCGCGACCGCGACCGCCAGGAGGAGCCCGGCGGGCACGCCTGCGGCGCGGAGCCGGGTCGGCGTGGAGACCGGGGCCGTCAGCGAGGTCATGCCGACCTCCGTCGTACGCCGGAACGGGCGGCCGAGACCAGCACCACGGCCAGCATCACCAGCCCGGACCCCGCCACCAGCCAGGGACCGCGTCCGGTGTCGGCAACACCGGTCGACGGCAACCGCTGGGCGCTCGCCCGCGACACGATCGGGACCGCGCCCACGCCACTGGGGGCGACCCGGAACGTGTAGGAACCGCCGACGGCGTGACCGTCGGCACCCGTGACCCGGAACGCGACGGTGTGCCGCCCCGCCTCGGTGACAGCCACGGGCACGGTGACCACAGCACCCGAGACCTGCGGCCGCGCGCGGACCACGTCACCCTCGGGCCCGCGCACCACGACGTCGACGCCGTCGGCGAGGACGTCGTCCTCGAAACGCAGCGTCACCTGGCCGAAC
>DASTGV010000251.1:0-10489 GCA_035718765.1 Nocardioidaceae bacterium | reverse complement strand
CCGATCTCGCGGGCGATCTGGTAGCGGAGGTACTCCACGTCGTACCCGACGCCGCGGGTGCCGTAGGAGCCGAGGTAGGAGAGGTCCTTGCGGAGCTTGGCGCTGTTCACGCCGGCCGCGGTGGCCAGCTCCTCGCTGGAGCAGGTGGCCGTGCCGCGCTCCGACAGGCCGGTCAGCGCACGCAGGTACACCGGGAGACGCGCGACGGTGGCCTCCGGGATCCCGCGTTCGGGTGCCCTCGCAGGCGTCGGGCGGGCGACCCCGTCGGTGGGGGCCCCGTTCCGAGGACTACGTGGCGCGGTCACGCTTCTCCTGACAGTCGAAGAGCCAGCGGTCGGCTGCCGGCACACGCAGGAGGAACTGTGCGGATCCGGCCGTGATACGTCCCCCGAGACCCGTTCCGGGCCGGCAGCGAAGCCACTCTAGGAGTTTGTGAACGTGAGAACAAACTGAGCGGTAGCGACCACTAGCACATGTGATCTGGCCCACCGCCGCCGACCCCGCCGGACGGCAGCGGCTCAGCCGGGATCAGGCCAGCGCGGCACGCAGCCGGTCCGCGTCCACCCGCCAGAAGTCGTGCTGCCTGCCGTCGACGAACGTCACCGGGATCTCCTCCCCGTACGCCCGGGTCAGCTCCGCCGCGTCTGGGCCGGCGGTGATGTCGACCTCGTCGAAGCTCTCGCCGAGCTCCGCGCACACCTCGGCGATCACCGCCCGGGCGTCGTCGCACAGGTGGCACCCCGGCTTGGAGTAGAGCCGCACCCGGGCGGTCACTCGAGGAGCCCCTGCGTACGTCGCTGCCGGCGCTCGCGCAGCCGCCCCTTCGCCACCTTGCCGGTGACGGTGTGCGGGAGCTGGTCGACGACGTGCACCTCGGTCGGCCGCTTGAACCGCGCCAGCCGCACGGCGCAGTGCTCGCGCACGAGCTCCTCCAGCTCCTCGGCGGTGTACGCCGTCCCGGACGGCCTCACGTAGGCGACGACGGCCTCACCCGTCCGCGGGTCGGGCGTGCCGATCACCGCCGCCTCGGCCACCCCGTCGACCTCGGCGATGACGTCCTCGACCTCGACCGGGTAGACGTTGAAGCCGGACACGATCACCAGCTCCTTGAGCCGGTCGACGAGGAACAGGTCACCGTCCCCGTCCAGGAAGCCCACGTCCCCGGTCGCGTACCAGCCCCCGGCGTCCGGGCCGTCCTCGCCGTGCGGCCAGTAGCCGCTGAACAGGTTGTCGCCGCGGATCCAGATCTCGCCCGGGTCCTCTCCCTCGGGCGCCCGGCCGGAGTCGTCGACCAGCCGGATGTCGATGCCGTCGAGGGCGACACCGACCGACCCGCGCTTGGGGTGCGCGCTGCGCAGCGTCGAGGTGACCACCGGCGCCGCCTCGGTCAGCCCGTACCCCTGGTGCACGGCGATCCCGGTGCGCTGCTCGAAGACGTCGACCAGCTCGGCGGACAGGGGCGCGGACCCGGAGAGCACCAGCCGCACGCCCGCCAGCCGCTCCCGGAGGTCGTGCACCGCCCGCCAGTAGGCGAAGACCGGCGGCGCGACGGGTACGACGGTCACGGCCTCGTCCTCGATGACCCTGAGCGAGCCCTCCACGTCGAAGCCGTTGACCAGCACCAGCCGGGCGTGCTGCCGGAGCACCTGGCCGAGCACGGCGTTGAGCCCGTAGACGTGGAACAGCGGCAGCACCCCGAACACGACGTCGTCGCCGCGCAGCATCGGCGGGTCGAGCCGGGCCACCTGCTCGAGGTTCGCCAGCAGGGCCCGGTGGCTGAGCATCGCGGCGCGCGGCCGTCCCGACGTACCGCTGGTGTAGAGGAGGACGGCCAGCCGCTCCGGATCGGCCGCGACCGGTGCCGCGGTGCCGGCGGACGTGAGCAGGTCGGCGTACCTCGTCTCGCCGGGGACCGCGGGGAGCCCGGCCACCACGATCCGGGGCACCGGGGTGGAGCGCACCAGCTCCTCGTCCGCAGCGGTGAGCGCGTCCTGGAGGCCGGCGACGGCCTGACGGACGGTGGTCACCGTGTCCGCGTCCGCGACCACGACGCGGGCGCGGCAGTCGGCGACCAGGCGCACCAGCTCACCGGTGGCCGAGCGCGGGTTGACCGGCACCGCCACCAGACCGGCGCGCAGGGTGCCGAGGTAGCTGGTCACGAACTCGACCCGGTTGCCCATCGCGATGACGACGCGGTAGCCGGCCACCAGCCCCAGGGCGTTGAGGCCCCGGGCGACCTGGTCGGTCTCGGCGTCCAGCTCGGCCCACGTCACCCGCCGACCGGAGGCGGCCTCGACGAGGGCCACCGCGTCGGGCGCCTCGGTGGCCGCGCGGGTCAGCAGCTCGGCGAGATGGGCGCTCACAGACGCGAGTCTGGCACAGCCACGGAGGGGCTCCGGCGCACTAGGGTTGCGGCGTGAACGCCCCTCCACCCCCTCCGCCCTCGGGGCGGACCGCCCGACGTACGACGCCGCGGCTCGACCTGCGGAGCCGGTCCACGCTCGCCGGGGAGGCGGCCGCCGCCGCGGCGGAGGTGGAGACCTCGCTCGCGACGCCGCCCGACCCGACCGCCGCGGCGTTCTTCGACGTCGACAACACGGTCATGCAGGGCGCCTCGATCTTCCACCTGGCGCGGGGACTGCACCGCCGGGAGTTCTTCACCACCCGCGAGATCCTCGGGGCCGCGTGGAAGCAGGCCTACTTCCGGTTCGCCGGGGTCGAGGACCCGGAGCACGTCGCCGAGGCCCGCGCCTCCGCGCTGGCCTTCATCAAGGGCCACCCGGTCAGCGAGCTCGAGGAGCTCGGCGAGGAGATCTTCGACGAGGCGATGGCGCACCGCATCTGGCCGGGCACCCGCGCCCTGGCGCAGATGCACCTCGACCAGGGCCAGCGGGTCTGGCTCGTGACCGCGGCCCCGATCGAGATCGCCTCGATCATCGCCCGGCGGCTCGGCCTGACCGGCGCGCTCGGCACCGTCTCGGAGCACGTGGACGGTGTCTACACCGGCCGGCTGGTCGGGGACATGCTGCACGGCCCCGCCAAGGCCGAGGCGGTCAAGGCGCTCGCCGAGCGCGAGGGGCTGGACCTGTCCCGGTGCGCGGCCTACTCCGACTCCTACAACGACCTGCCGCTGCTGAGCCTGGTCGGAGACCCCTGCGTGATCAACCCCGACGCCAAGCTGCGCGACCACGCGCGGGCGGAGGGCTGGCGGATCCGCGACTACCGCAGGGGCCGCAAGGCCGCCCGCGCCGGGCTGGTGACCGCGGGGCTCGCGGGCGCGGCGACCGGCAGCGTCGCCGCCGCCGTGGCCATCCGCCGCAAGGTGCGCTGAGCCCGCCGCGGGACCACCACCGGACCGCTGTGGCCGGTGTTTCAGGACGGGCACTTCGTGGGAGAATCGTTGTGACCTGACCCACAGCGGGTGATGTGAATCGAAGTTACTCTTCGGTTCACAAACCGGACGGACCGACTTATCGTGGTCGGGTCATCAGGGGGATGGGAGCCCGGCGGCGCGTGCGCTCGCCGGGGAGGGAGTTCGATGTTCACGCGCGACGACGAGTTCCGTCGTGGCTTCGCCGAGCTGCGACTGGCGCTCTGGCATGCCCTGGACCCGCGCCCCGCACTCTCCCCTGCCTTCGCCCCCGCGCTCGCCGGGTCGCCCGCCCTCGGCACCGCGTCCCCGAACACCGCCGGCGGCTCGACCCGGCTGCTGTCCGAGGCCGTCGACTACGACCCGCGGGTCACGCCGGCCGGCGGCTCGGACGGCCCGGGGCACGGGAGCCGCGCGAGCGACGCCGACCTGGCCGTGTCCTCCGCCGAGGACGCGGCGGAGGCCAGCCGGCTGATCGCGCTGGTCGAGCTCGCCCGGGGCGGCGACGGCGAGGCGTTCGGGCTGCTCTACGACCACTACCACGTGGCGGTCTACCGGTTCGTCTACTACCGGGTGGGCTCGGTCGCCCTGGCCGAGGACCTCACCTCCGAGACGTTCTTCCGGGCCTTGCGCGGCATGGCGTCCTTCCGCTGGCAGGGCAAGGACTTCGGCGCCTGGCTGATGACCATCGCCCGGAACCTCACCATGGACCACTTCAAGGCCGGCCGGACCCGCCTGGAGCTGGCGACCGAGGACATGAGCGCGCACGACGGCGCCACCGAGGGCCCCGAGAGCAGCGTCCTGGCCTCGCTCACCAACACCGCCCTGCTCGAGGCGCTCAAGGAGCTGCCCCACGAGCAGCAGGAGTGCCTGATCATGCGGTTCCTCCAGGGCCTGTCCATCGCGGAGACCGCGCAGGTCCTCGGGCGCAGCGACGGTGCGGTCAAGCAGCTCCAGCTGCGCGGGGTCCGCAACCTCGCCAAGCTCCTGCCCGAGGGCCTCCGGTGAGCGCCGCCCACCGCCTGGGCGCACGCTCCGGTCCAGACCGGCGGGAAGCCGTAACCTCCGGCTCCCCTGCGTCGTTGCAGGGGATGACAGACGCACCCGTCGACCGAGGACCCCAGCCATGACCCCCCTGTTCCGCTCGCGCCAGCGCGCCGAGGAGCTCGCCGCGCTGCTCGACGGGACGCCTCCCCTCCACGTGGCCGCCGACCCCGCGACCGAACGGCTCGTCGGGGTCGCCCAGCTGCTGCGGGACCGCGGCGCCGCCGACCACCAGGCGGTCCCCCGCGACGCGTTCGCCGCCGACCTGCGCGAGCGGCTGATGGCCGAGGCCGCCACCGTCCTCACCCCGCAGAACGCCGGGCTCGCCCTCCCGGCCCGCGCCCGCGGCAAGCGCGAGCGCCGACTGGTCGCCGTCGCCTCCGCCGCGGTGCTCATCGGCGGTACGGCGGGCATGGCGACCGCCGCGCAGGACTCCCTGCCCGGTGAGGCGCTCTACCCGGTCAAGCGGACCATCGAGAAGGCCGAGCTCGGCCTGTCGACGAGCTCGGCCGGCCGCGGCCGCGACCTGCTGCACCAGGCGAGCGACCGGCTCGACGAGGCCCAGGGCCTGGTCGCGCAGGGGTCCGGCACCGGCAGGGCCCAGGTGCCGGGCACGCTGGACGCCTTCACCGCCTCGGCCCGTCAGGGCTCCGACCTGCTGCTGGCGTCCTTCTCCGAGAGCCGGGACCCGGCGACCGTCGCCGCCGTGCGCGAGTTCGCCGCCACGGCGCTGGCCCGGGTCACCTCGCTCAGTGGCGACGCGCCCGCCGAGGCGCAGCCGGACCTGCGCGACGCCGCGCTGGCCCTGCGGGACATCGACGCCCGGGCCGCCTGCCTGTGCGACACGTGCAGCGACCGGCCCACGCTGAGCATGCCGCCGCTGTTCCTCACCTCCGTCGAGGTGGACCGGGCGATGCAGCGCTTCCAGGCCGCCCAGCCCGACAACAGCCACCCCGTCGTCGCCACCAGGCAGGACCTGCGCAGGGCGACCGCGCAGCGGCACGGGACGTCGAGCAGCTCCTCGAAGCCGGCGTCCGGTGGCGGTCTGTCGGTGACCCCGGTGGCGCCGAAGGCGCCCGAGCCCACAGCCGGCCCCACCCAGGGAACCCAGCTGCCGAAGCTTCCCGGCACGACGTCGACCCCGAAGGTCCAGATCACCGTCGACGGCGACCTCTCGAAGATCACCGACGGTCTCGGCGACACGGTGGAGACGATCCTGCCCGACCCGGGCACCGGCGGACTGCTGCCCTGACCCGCGCGGGCGGCTACCCGCCCGGGCTCAGTAGAAGACCGAGCGGCGCTGCATGAGCAGCGTGTACAGCGTCTGCTGGACGGTCTCGCGGACCTGGTCGGTCACGTTGAACACCAGCATGGGGTCGTCGGCCGCACCCTCGTCGTACGCGTCGGTCCGGATCGGCTCGCCGAACTCGATCAGCCACTTCGACGGCAGCGGGACCATGCCCAGCGGGCCGAGCAGCGGGAAGAACGGCGTGATCGGGATGTACGGCACGCCCAGCAGCCGGGCCAGCGACGGCACGTTCCCGACCAGGGGGTAGATCTCCTCGGCGCCCACGACCGAGCACGGGATGATCGGCACGCCGGTGCGGATCGCGGCCGACACGAAGCCGCCGCGGCCGAAGCGCTGCAGCTTGTAGCGGTCCGAGTAGGGCTTGCCGATGCCCTTGAACCCTTCGGGCCAGACGCCGACCAGCTCGCCGCCGGCCAGCATCCGCTGGGCGTCCTCGTTGCAGGCCAGGGTGGCGCCGCCCTTGCGGGCCATCTCGCCGATGACCGGCATCCGGAAGACCAGGTCGGCGCCGAGCGGTCGGAGGTGGCGGCCGGTGCTGTCGTGGACGGAGACCATGGTGACCAGGCCGTCGACGGGGAGGGTGCCGGAGTGGTTGGAGACCACGAGGGCTCCGCCGTCGGTGGGGATGTTCTCGGCACCGCGCACCTCGACCCGGAACCACTTCTGCGCCAGCGGGCGCACGGCGGCGAGCAGGAAGCGCTCGGTGACCTCGGCGTCGAAGCCGTACTCGTCGACCTCGAACTCGCCGGTCACCCGGCGGCGCAGGAAGGCCAAGAACTCGGCGAGCCGCTGCTCCCAGCGGTCGCCGAAGACCTCGAGGGCCGCGGTGGTCAGCGCGTGCAGCCAGTCGCTCACCGGGATGCCGCCGGCCGGCTCGCGGTCCTGGACCACCAGGCGCGGCGCGTGCGGCTGCTGCGGGGCGGTCTCCTCGGTGGCCGACTCGCCGGACGTCCTCCCGGAGGCGGGCGGGGTCGCGGGCCCGTGCTGGTCGGGGATGGTGGGGCTCTCGCCGCCGTCCGCCGCGTCGGCGGACCCGGGCGCCGGCGTCGCGCGCGGGGCCTTCGGGCGGGAGGGCGCGGAGCCGGCGAGCGAGCGGGCCGCCGACGACGGCTTCCCGCTGCCGGTGCCACGGCCGGGCTTGCCGCGCGTACCCAGGGGGATCACCTCGGCGTCACCCACGGAGCTCTCCTGCCCCGACCGCCGGGCGGTCGTCCTGTGGCTGCTGCGGCCCCGCGGGACGCGGGAGCAGCCCCGGCGCGATCGTGCGGGCGAAGTCCGCGAACGCGTCGGCGGTGGTGTACGCCGGCTGGAACCCGAGCACGGAGCGCATCCGGGTGGTGTCGACGCCCCGGCCGAAGGTGAGGAACTCGGCCAGCTCGGCCTGCAGGCCCTTGATGCCGGCCTGCCGGGAGACCGAGGTCAGCGAGCTGAACGCGAACGCCGGCACGGGCACGGTCGGCCGGCCGAGCCGGCGCAGCGCCTGGGACAGCACGAGCACACCGTCCCCCGCGACGTTGAACGTGCCGTGCACCCCGCCGAGCGTCGCGTGCTGCAGGGCGGCGAGCAGGTCGCTCTCGTGCAGGAACTGCAGCCGGGCGTCGAACCCGAGCACGGTGGGCACCACGGGCAGCCGGAAGTAGTGGGTCAGCGGCGAGGAGACCCGGGGGCCGACGCTGTTCGCGGCACGCAGCATCGTGACCGCGACGTCGGGCCGGCGTCGGGCGAAGCCGCGGACGTAGCCCTCGACCTCGAGGACGTCCTTGGCGTAGCCGGTGCGCGGCATCCGCTTCGCGCCCATGTCCTCGGTGAACATCGCCGGGTCCTTGCTCGAGGAGCCGTAGACCGCCGAGGACGACTTGACCACCAGCCGCTCGAGCCCCGCGGCCTTCTGGCAGGCGGCCAGCAGCTGCATGGTGCCGATGACGTTGTGCTCCTTCATCGACGAGCGTCCGCCCAGCGCGTGCGGGACCGAGTGGACGCTCATGTGCACGACCGTGTCCACGTCCTGCCCGGTGATCACCTTCGCGATCACCGGGTTGCGGATGTCGGCCCGCACGAAGGCCACGCTGCCGAGGTCGCCCCGCGGGGGGACGACGTCCACCCCGATGACCCGCTCGACACCCGGGTCGGCCGCGATCCGGCGCGCGAACCGTCCACCGAAGTCCCGCGAGACTCCGGTGACGAGGACGACGCGGCCCATGAGTGTGCTCCCCGGCCCGTGCGACGCCCGGGGCTACTTGCCCTGGCGACGACGCTGGATGCGCGTCTTCTTCAGCAGCTTGCGGTGCTTCTTCTTGGCCATTCGCTTGCGACGCTTCTTGACTACCGAACCCACTCCACGGACCTTCCGGACTACGACGACGACCGGGGGCCGACGTACTGGCTAGGGACTCGCGCGGGCAGGGGCTCCCCCCGGGACCGGCGCGAAGCACCCAGCCTAACCGGCGCACGCGGGGCCGCGAAACGCCGCCCACCGCAGGGTGCCCATAGGCGACGCGCCGGGACGTTTCGTAAAAACTCGGACAGAGACGCAGATCACCCTCAAGTGGCGGCCGCGGACGACCGACAATTGGTACGCAAGCCGCTGTTTACCCCGCCGGGACTCGGTAACCCTGCGAGGGACAGTTACCGCGAACTACTCGTGTCGGACAAGCAGTATCCGCCTGGAGGGGCGGGAGCCGGCACGCCCTGAGGCCTTGGGAGGGGCCTTAGCCATGAACCTGAACCGTGTGCTGCGCCCTGCGCTGAAGATCCTGACCACCGCCCTCGTCACCGTCGTGACCGTCGCCGGAGTCAGCTCCGGCCCCGCCACCTCGACCGCCGCCCCCGCGAAGGCGTCGTCGGTCAGGCTGGTCGCCAACCAGTCCGTGTTCCCGGCCTACTCCGCCAGCTACTACGAGCAGGGCGTGCAGTACTGGGTGAACGTCCAGCGCAAGCGTCACGGCCTCCGGCCGCTGAGGTTCGCCAGCTGCACCGACGCGGTCGCCGAGAACTGGAGCAGCGTCCTCGCGTCGACCAACAGCTTCTACCACCAGTCGATGACCCGGCTGCTCAACCGGTGCCACGCCTACTACGCCGGCGAGACACTCGGCCGCGGGTCGATCACGCCGAAGACGCTGGTCACCATGTGGATGCACTCCGCTCCGCACCGGCACGTGCTGATGAGCAAGAGCCCCACCCGCATCGGCATCGGCGCCACGCCGAACGCCGGCGGCGAGTGGGTCGTCGCCGCGAACTACATGCGGTTCTGACCCTCGGACGTCCGGCCGGCGCCGGTCCCGCGGTCTCGCACACATCCAGGGACCGGACCTCCCGCTCGGCCGGACACAACGAAGAAGCCACCCGCCCTCTGGGCGGGTGGCTTCTTGGTTCTTGTCCGGGTTTCGTCCGGGGTTCTCGTCAGGGTTCGCGGGCCGGGCGGCACGTGGCCGCCGGCCCGGCGGGACCGGGCTCAGCCGGTCTGGAAGAAGCTCTTGCGGAGGTACTCGTTGACGGCGTCCTCGGGGACCCGGAAGGACCGACCGACCCGGACGGCCGGAAGCTCACCGGAGTGGACCAACCGGTAGACCGTCATCTTGGACACGCGCATCACCGTCGCGACTTCCGCCACGGTCAGGAACTTCACCTCAGAGATGTCCCCCGGGTTACCGGCAGGACCGTTGGACGAGGCCATCATGCACCGCACTTTCGCGCACAAGCGCCCTCCGGCTTCCCCACCGGAGACCCTTCGCCATGTGCTTCCGTGAGAGTAGAGCCTAGTGTGACTATTGGGGAAGAGGTGGCAAAGGTCCATCTTTTTGCATTTGTCCCAGCGTGTCCGGTGGACACGCCCGGTACGGACCGTTTTGCCGAGCGGGATCTCCGCTCAGATTTTTCGCCTAGGGCAGCGGGTCCAGACCATTCAGCGGGAACACCGCCTCCCGGGTGGCGTTGATGGCCCGATCGAGCCAGACCGACGGGTCGTAGCCCTCGGCCCAGTCACGGTACGCCGGGCTGCGTCCGTCCGTCATCCGGAACGGTCCGGTCCGCCCCAGCAGCTGCTGCACGTGCGCCCGCCAGCCCTCGGGGGTCTCGGTCCGCGGGTCCAGCGGGGCCCCGGCCACGATCGCGAGCAGGTGGGTCCACGCACGGGGGACCACGTCGACCACGGCGTAGCCGCCGCCCCCGGTGACCAGCCAGCGCCCGTCGCAGACCTCGTGGGCCAGGTCGTGCAGGGCGAGGTAGGCCGCGCGCTGGCCGTCCACCGTGAGCATCATGTGCGCGAGGGGGTCCTCGATGTGGGAGTCACAGCCGTGCTGGGTGACCAGGACGTCCGGCGCGAACTCCCGCACCAGCGGCGGGACCACGGCGTGGAACGCACGCAGCCAGCCGGCGTCCGAGGTGCCGGGCGGCAGCGCCACGTTGACCGCGGAGCCCTCGGCACCGGGCCCGCCGGTGTCGGAGGGGAAGCCGGTGCCCGGGAAGAGCAACTGCCCGGTCTCGTGCAGGCTGATCGTGAGCACCCGCGGGTCGTCGTAGAAGATCGCCTCGACGCCGTCCCCGTGGTGCACGTCGACGTCGACGTACGCGATCTTCTCGGCCCCCTGGTCGAGCAGCCAGCGGATGCCCACGGCGACGTCGTTGTAGACACAGAAGCCGCTGGCCCTCTCGGGCATCGCGTGGTGCAGGCCGCCGGAGATGTTCGCCGCGTGCAGGACGTCGCCCGTCCACACCCGGCGGGCGGCCTCGACGGTCGCGCCCACGATGTGCGCGGACGCCTCGTGCAT
>DASTGV010000250.1:0-2047 GCA_035718765.1 Nocardioidaceae bacterium | reverse complement strand
GCGGATCTCCGCGGAGAAAGGGTTGATCCCGAGCCAGGAGTCCGGGTCGCCCGGGGGCACGACGTCGAGGTGTCCCTGCAGGACCAGGCCGGGCATGCCCTCGCCGGCGGTGGTCCCGACGACCCCGACCGCCCGCTCGCGGGGCACCTCGACCCCGGGGAACCACGGGTCCGCGGTCAGCTCGTCGAGGTCGATGTCCCACCGGTCGACGTCGGTGTCGAGGTCGCGGAGCAGCCCGGCGGCAACCTCCTGGACCTCGACCTCCTCATCGGTGCCGCCCATGCTCGGGATGCGCACCAGCTCCATCAGCGACTCGACCAGCACGGTCTCGTCGAGGTGGTCCAGCACGGAGCGCTCGGCCGCGGTCAGCTCGTCGGGGCTCATGGCTCCGAGTGTGCCGGAGGGGGCGTGGCTATCGTTCGCAGGGTGGTGACGGTCGCGGTGTGCGAGGACGACCCGGCCCTGCGCTCGGTGCTCAGCCGGTCGCTCGGTGGCGCGGGCCACGAGGTGGTGCTCGCGCACAACGGGGCGGAGGCGCTGAGGCTGTTCCCCGACGCCACGCCGGACGTGGTGGTCCTCGACATCGGGCTGCCCGACAGCGACGGCCGGGACGTCTGCCTCGCGCTGCGGGCCGGCGGGATGCTCGCGCCGGTGCTGTTCCTGACGGCGCGGGACGCCGTGCACGACAAGGTCGCGGGCTTCGAGTCCGGCGCCGACGACTACCTGACCAAGCCGTTCGAGCTGCCCGAGCTGCTGGTGCGGATCACCGCCCTGGCCCGGCGGGCGCAGACGACCCCCGCGACGACGGACGGCCTGCAGCTCGACCCGGCCCGGCACGCGGTGACCGCGGCGGGGACGACCGTGCCGCTGACGCCGACCGAGTTCCGGCTGCTCGCCAAGCTGCTGGCCAGTCCCGAGCACGTCGTACGACGGCACGCGCTGGTCGCCGCGGGGTGGCCGATGGGCGCGGTGGTCCACGACAACACCCTCGACTCCTACATGGCCCGGCTGCGCCGCAAGCTGGACGCGCTCGACGGGGTGCAGCGGTCGATCCGCACGGTGCGCGGGGTCGGGTACGCGTGGCGCTGAGCCTGCGCGGCCGCCTGGTCGCGACCACGGCCGCGGCGGCCCTGGTCGCGGTCACCGTGCTCGTCGTGGGCGTGCAGCTGCTGCTCGCGCACCAGTCCTCGCGCGAGTCGCTGTCGACGCTGCAGGAGCGCGCCGACGCGGCCGCGACCACGGTCCGCTTCCGCGGCGGCCGGACCCGGGTGCTCGACACCCCGGCGAACTCGCTCGACCAGAACATCTGGATCTTCGACGCGGACGGGCGGCGGATCGACGGGACCGAGCCACCCCGGTCGCTGCGGTCGACCGTGGCCCGGCTCAGCAGGTCGGCCGTCGGGCGGTCGGTCGACGTGCACGGCCGGGTCCGGGTGCTGGCCCGGCCGGTGCGCCGTCCCGGGTCCACCACGACGGGAGCCGTCGTGGTCGCCGCGCTCGACCTCGCGCCGTACGAGCACGCCGAACGGCGCAGCCTCTGGCTCAGCCTCGGTCTCGGGCTGCTCGCGGTGGTGGCGGCCGGCGCCGCGGCCTGGGCGGCCTCCGGCTACGCCCTGCGCCAGGTACGACGGATGGCGCGACGGGCCGACGACTGGCGGGAGCACGACCTGACCGGCCGCTTCGACCTGGGCGCCCCCCGCGACGAGCTGACCGAGCTGGCGGACACCCTGGACCGCATGCTCGACCGCATCGCACAGGCCATCCTGACCGAGCGGAGGCTCACCGACGAGGTGGCCCACGAGCTGCGGACCCCGCTCACGGTGATCCGGTCCGAGGCGCAGCTCGCCCAGCTCGGGGACGCGGCCCCGACCGAGTCGCTCGAGGCGATCGTCGCGGCCACCGACCGGATGACCGCCTCGATCGACACGATGCTCGCGGTCGCCCGGTCCGCGCACGCCGACGACGACGGCTGCGCGATGCGGGACGTGCTGGGCCAGCTCGTGGCGCACGGCTCCGCCCGCGACGACGTGGCGGTGGTCGCCGAGAC
>DASTGV010000249.1:0-16005 GCA_035718765.1 Nocardioidaceae bacterium | reverse complement strand
GGACAAGATGGAGACCGACATCATGCCGATCCTGGACAGCCTCAACAGCGTGTCCCCGGACCTGCACGACCTGCTCGACGTCTCCCGCGAGCTGAACGAGATGCTCAGCCAGATCCCCGGCATCTCCCGGATGAAGAAGCGCATCGACGAGCAGCAGACCGCGGACGGCCGCGGCTGAGGGGTCGCTCACCCGTCGGCGCAGACCGCCGCTAGTCCGACAGCCGCACGGTCCGGCCGTCGACGGTCACGGAGCGCAGGTCCGGCACGTACGCGTCGACCTCCAGGTGCCGCCGGGTGACACCGACGACGTGCCGGACGCCGGCCGCGCGTGCTGCGGCGACGCCGGGCGCAGCGTCCTCGAAGACCAGGCAGACCCCGGGTGCTCGACCGAGACGGCCGGCCGCCGTCCGGTACGGCTCCGGGTCGGGCTTGCCGCGGGTGACGTCGTCGGCCGTCACCAGCACCTCGGGAAGCGGGATGCCCGCTGCTCGCAGGCGGGCCCGCGCCAAGGGCCCGGTGCCGGAGGTCACGACGCTCCAGGTGCCGGGGACGAGCGAGGCGAGCAGCTCCACCGCACCCGGCAACGCCCGCACGGCGTCCGCGCTCTCCAGCTCCAGCCGGTCGACCATCGCCAGCGCCTCCTCCCGGTGCGGCTCGGCGATCAGACGCGCGACGGTCCGCCGGCTGGGGGTCCCGTGCACCTGGGCCACGACCTCGTCGGGGTCGAGGTCCCAGCGTCGCGCCCACGTCGTCCACGCCTCCTCGACGCTGGAGTCGGAGTCGACGAGGACGCCGTCGCTGTCGAACAGGAGGCCCTCGGCGTGCAGCACGGTCACGGCTCGACCGTACGCGGACGACTCGTGGGCCGCGGAGGCGTTCCACTGCTCGGCGTGCTCTGGTTGGCTGGCGGCATGGACCGACCGCTCGTGCTTCTGGACCCGGCACCACAGCGACGGGAGACGATCTTCGCCGCCGCGACGTGGCGCGCCCTCCACGAGCGGTTCCGGGTGGTGGAGGTGGACAGCAGCACCCCGGAGGGAGCAGCGACCTTCGACCTGCTCCTTCCCGAGGCGTTCGCCGTCGTCGGTCAGCCCGACCTCACGACCGAGCGACTGCAGCGTGCCACCGCGTTGCGCGCGGTCTGCAACGTGGAGGGCAACTTCCTCCCCAACGTGGACTACGCGACGTGTCAGGACCGGGGCGTGTACGTGCTCAACTGCGGGCCGGCCTACGCCCAGGCCGTCGCGGAGTACTCCCTCGGGCTGGCTCTGGACCTCGCGCGCGGCATCACCCGGGAGGACCGGGCGTTCCGCGAGGGCCGCGAGCGCTACACCTCGGGGGCCAACCAGGACGCGGTGCTCCTGCGGCACGCGGACGTCGGGTTCGTCGGGTTCGGCAACCTCGGACGGGCGCTCCTGCCGCTGCTGCGGCCCTTCGCCCCGCGGATCAGGGTGTACGACCCCTGGCTGCCCGACAGCGCGCTGCGCGAGGCCGACGTCGAGCCCGCCGGCCTGGAGCAGGTGCTGTCGGAGAGCACCTTCGTCTTCGTGCTCGCCACCGTCACCGAGGAGAGCGAGCACCTGCTCGACGGGAAACGGCTCGACCTCCTCAGGCCTGCGGCGCGTCTCGTGCTGGTCAGCCGGGCGGCGGTGGTGGACTTCCCGGCCCTCTACGAGCGGGTCGCGACGGGCCGGTTCCTCGCCGCGGTCGACGTGTGGCCCGAGGAGCCGGTCGCGCCCGACGACCCGGCGCGGCGCCTTGAGGGGATGCTGCTGTCGGCGCACCGCGCCGGAGGGATCGAGGCGGCCTTCCACACCATCGGCGAGATGGTGGTCGACGACCTGAGCCAGGTGGCCGCGGGCCTGCCGCCGGTACGCATGCAGGTGGCCGCGCGCGAGCTGGTCCAGCGCTACCGCAACAGGCCGGTCTCATGAGGCTCCGCATGGGTCTGGTCGGCGCCGGCCCGTGGGCCGCGATGTTCCACGCTCCGATGCTCGCCGCGGGTCCCCGCACCAGCCTCGACGTCGTGTGGGCCCGGCGGAGCGAGGCTGCGCAGGAGCTCGCCTCGTCGCACGGCGCGACCGCCGTCTCGTCGTACGAGGAGCTCCTCGACCGGTGCGACGGCGTCGCGTTCGCCGTCCCACCGGACGTGCAGGCCGAGCTCGCGCCAGCCGCCGCCCACGCCGGCCGGCACCTGCTGCTCGAGAAGCCGCTCGCCTTCACGGTCGCGGAAGCGGAACGGATCGCCACGGCCGTGGACGAGGCCGGCGTCCGGACCGTCCTCATGCTCCGGAACCGGTTCACGTCCGAGGGACGGCGGTTCGTCGAGCCGGTGCCCGGCGCCGACGCGTGGGGGGCGCAGGCGCGCTTCGTCACCGGCGCGGCGCTGGAGGGCAGCCCCTTCGCGACACCCTGGCGGGTGGAACGCGGCGCGCTGTTCGACCTCGGCCCCCACGTGCTCGACCTCCTGGACGCGGCGCTCGGACCCGTCGTCCACCTGAGCGCCGCGGGCGACCCCCGGCGGCTCCTCACCGTGGCCACCCAGCACGAGGGCGGCGCCGTCGCGCAGGCCGCACTGTCGATCACGACCCCCGGCACCGACGGCACCCTGCGCATCGAGGCCTGGACCGCGAAGGGACCGGTCGCGTTCGACGGCCGCAGGTCGGACGACGACCCCCACGTCACGGCCGCGCTGGCGGCTGCCCTGGCCGACGCGGTGGAGACAGGTGCCGACCACCCGGTCGACGTCCACCGGGGCCTGTACCTGCAGCGCCTGCTCGCCCGGGTCGAGGACGCCCTGCGCTGATCACCGGACCTCGGGTCTCGACCGGAGCAGTGCCGCCTTCTTGGTGAGGTGGTCCCGCTCGGCGGTGCTGGTCGTCCGCCGCGCCGCGCGCAGGTACGACGCGCGGGCCTCGTCGTGCCGGCCGGCCCGCTCCAGCAGGTGCGCGCGCACGGCGTCGAGCCGGTGGTGCTCACCCAGGGCCGCGTCGAGCCCGTCGAGCGCCCGCAGCCCGGCCGGCGGCCCGTCGACCTCCCCCACCGCGACAGCCCGGTTCAGGGCGACCAGGGGGTTGCCGGTGAGGGCGAGCAGGTCGTCGTACCACGCGAGGATCTGCACCCAGTCCGTCTCCGCCGCGGTCGGGGCGTCGTCGTGCAGGGCGGCGATCGCGGCCTGGACCTGGTACTCCCCCGGCCGCTCCTGGGCCAGCGCGGCGGTGAGGATCCGCACGCCCTCGGCGATCTCGTCGGTGTGCCACCGGGAGCGGTCCTGCTCGTCGAGCGTGACCAGGGCGCCGTCCCGGTCGCGGCGCGCGTCCCGGCGGGCGTGGTGCAGCAGCATCAGCGCGAGCAGCCCGGCCACCTCCGGCTCGGCGGACTCCCGCGCCAGCAGCCGGGTCAGCCGGATGGCCTCGGCGGCCAGGTCCACCCGGCCGGCGTACCCCTCGTTGAAGACGAGGTAGAGCACCCGCAGCACCACCGCGATGTCCGCGGGGGTGCTGAAGGCCTCGCCGGAGAGGGTGCGCTTGGCGCGGCTGATCCGCTGCGCCATCGTCGCCTCCGGCACCAGGAACGCCTCGGCGATCTCCCGGGTGGTCAGGCCGCCCACCGCGCGCAGGGTCAGCGCGATCGCCGAGGCGGGGCTGAGCGCGGGGTGGCAGCACAGGAAGAGCAGCAGCAGGGTGTCGTCGGCCTGCTCGACCGGACCGGGCGGCGGCTCGCTGAGCACCGCCTCCTCGCGCCGACGGCGGGCCGCCTCGGAGCGCCGCAGGTCGATCAGCCGGCGGGTGGCGACCGTGATGAGCCAGCCCTTCGGGTCGTCGGGCATCCGCTCGTCCCAGGTGCGGTGCGCCTCCAGCAGCGCCTCCTGCACGGCGTCCTCGGCCGTCGCGAAGTCGTTGCCGCGGCGGACGAGGACGCCGAGCACCTGCGGGACCAGTCCCCGCAGCAGGGCGTCGTTCACGGCTCCGCCGGGCCGTCCTCCATGACCTGGCGCACCTGGAGCCACTCGTGGATCGGCTTGCCGTCCTTGCCCGGGGCGGAGGAGACCCAGGCGGCGACCTCGTAGGCGCGCTCCTGCGACTCCACGTCGATCATGAACCAGCCTGCGACGACCTCCTTGGCCTCCGCGAACGGCCCGTCGGTGACGACCGGTGCGGCGTCCGGCCCGCCGTAGCGCACCCACGCGCCGTCCTGGGTGAGCGCCTGCGCGTCGACGAACTCGCCGTTCTCCTGCAGCACCCGGGCGATGTCGTGCTGGAAGGCCATGTGGGCGTCGAACTCCTCGGGCGTCCACTGGTCGAACGGCACGTCCGTGTCCAGAGGATCGGGACCTCCGCGGTAGTGCTTGAGGAGCAGGTACTTCGGCATCTCGTTCTCCTTGCTCTGGTGGTGTCCGGGACGGCGCTTCGCCGTCCTTCACCCCTGGGACGGAGCCGTCCCCGCCTTCTCGACATCGCCGGAGCGCTGTTTCTGCCACTCGTCGTGGAGGATCGCGAAGTCGTCCTCGTCGGTCCACTCGCCCTTGAACAGCTCGTTCTGCACCAGGTGCGCCTCGTGCCGCAGCCCGAGCTTGGTGAGCACCCGCGCGGACGCCTGGTTGCGGGCGTCGATGCGACCGATGACCCGGCGCAGCCCGAGCTTCTCGAAGGCGATGTCGAGCATCACCCGCGCCCCCTCGGTGGCCAGCCCGCGGCCGGCGAAGTCGGGGTGCAGCACGTAGCCCACCTCGCCGCGCCGGTGCTCCACGCTGCGCAGGATCAGCACGAAGTCGCCGACCAGCCGCTCGGTCGCCTTGTCGAACGCGGCGAGCGTGACGCCCTGGTCGTCCACCTCGACGGTCAGCCTCTGGTGGCGCGCGAGCGCCTCCCGGGCGGCCTGCTCGTCGCGGGGGTGCCACGGGAGGTACCGCGCGACGTCCTCGCGCCGGTGCAGGTCGAAGAACGCGTCGAAGTCGTCGTCGGTGTAGGTCCGCAGCCGCAGCCGCTCGGTCTCGGCGGTGTAGCCGGTGAAGTCCGTCATCCCTCGCCCCCCTCGATGCGGATGGTGATCGGCGAGCCGACCTCGACGGTGCGGCTGACCGTGCAGAGCCGGTCGTGCGACTGCCGCACCGCGCGCGGCAGCACGTCGTACGCCGCCCGGCCGCCCTCGTCGTCGGGGAAGGCCACGTCGAAGCTGAGGGTCAGGTTCGTCATCCGGTTGCCGTGCTCGTCGCGGATCTTGTCGCCGGTCATCCGCACGTCGAGGCGGGTCGGCTCGGCGCGCTTGCCGACGATGTAGTCGACGTCGATCGCGCTGCACCCGGCGATCGCGACCAGCAGCAGCTCGACCGGGCTGAACGCCTCGTCCCGACCGCCCTGGCCGACGACCAGCTGCCCGCCCCGGGTGTTCGTCGCCAGGTACCTGCCCTTCTCCAGGCGGGACATCTCGATGCTGCGCAGCGTCTCCTCGCTCATGCGGTGAGCCTAGAGGTGCTGCGGCGCCGCGGTTGCGGCGTGCGCCATGATCGGGGGCGTGCCTTCGATCTCAGAGGACCTGCTCGAGCTGGCCCACGCGTACGGCGTCGCGACCGAGTTCCACGACTGGCGCGGTCGCCGGGTCGACGTACCCGCGCCCACCGTCGAGGCGGTGCTGTCCGCGATGGGTGTCGACGTGGCGCAGCCCGGGCTCGCCCTGGCCGCCCGCGAGGACGAGCGGTGGCGGCGGACCCTGCCGCCGTGCGTGGTCGCGACCCAGGGCCTGGAGCGGACGTTCTGGGTGCACGTCGACGACGGTGCCCCCGCGCACGTGACCATCGACCTCGAGGCGGGCGGGCACCGCGACCAGGTGGCCCAGGTCGACCGGTGGGTGCCGCCGCGCGAGGTGGGCGGCCGCCGCATCGGCGAGGCGACGTTCGCGGTGCCGGCCGACCTGCCGCTCGGCTACCACCGGCTCCGGCTCCGCTCCAACGACATCGAGGCCGACACCACGCTCATCGTCACCCCGGCCTGGCTCGGCCTCCCCGAGCGGCTCCGCGACCGGCGGTCCTGGGGCTTCGCGACCCAGCTGTACAGCGTGCGGTCGAAGAAGTCGTGGGGGGTGGGCGACCTCGTTGACCTGACCGACCTGGCCGTCTGGTCCGGCTCCCGGCTGGGCGCCGACTACGTGCTGGTGAACCCGTTGCACGCCGCCGAGCCGTTGCCGCCGCTCGAGCCGTCGCCGTACCTGCCGACGTCCCGCCGCTTCTTCAACCCGCTCTACGTCCGGGTCGAGCGGATCCCCGAGTACGCCGACCTCGCCCCGGCGGCCCGGGCGACGGTCGAGACGCTCGCCGCGGACGTGCACGCCCGGCTCGACGCCGCCGACGTGGTCGACCGGGACACGGCGTGGGCCGCCAAGCGGGCCGCCCTGCAGATCGTGCACGCCGCCCCCCGCACCGCGGGGCGCGACCTGGAGCTGCAGGCGTTCCGGGACCGGCACGGCCACGCGTTGCAGGACTTCGCGACCTGGTGCGCGATCGCGCAGGAGCACGGCAACGACTACCGGACCTGGCCCGCGGAGCTGCAGCATGCGGGCTCTCCCGCCGTCCGCGCGTTCGCCGCGGCGCACCGCGACGAGATCTCCTTCCAGTCGTGGCTCCAGTGGGTGGTCGACGAGCAGCTCGCGACCGCCCAGACCAAGGCGGTCGACGCCGGGATGGCGCTGGGCACGATGCACGACCTCGCGGTCGGCGTGCACCCCGGCGGCGCCGACGTCTGGCGGATGCGGTCGACGTACGCCACCGGCATCCAGGTGGGCGCGCCCCCCGACCCGTTCAACCAGGTGGGGCAGAACTGGAGCCAGCCTCCCTGGCGGCCGGACCGGCTCGAGGAGCTCGGGTACGCGCCGCTGCGGGACCTGATCGCCGCGGTCCTCAGGCACGCGGGCGGGGTGCGCGTCGACCACATCATCGGGCTCTTCCGGCTCTGGTGGATCCCGGAGGACCGCCCGCCGTCCGAGGGCACCTACGTGCACTACGACCACGAGGCGACGATCGGGGTGCTGGCCCTCGAGGCGCAGCGGGCCGGCGCCGTGGTGGTCGGCGAGGACCTCGGCGTGGTCGAGCCCTCGGCCCGCGACTACCTGAGGGCCCGCGGCATCCTCGGTACGTCGATCCTGTGGTTCGAGCGCGACCAGGACGCCAACCCGCTCCCGGCCGAGCGCTGGCGCGAGCTGTGCCTGGCCTCGGTGACCACCCACGACCTGCCGCCGACGGCGGGCTACCTGGCCGGCGACCACGTCCGGCTCCGCGACCGGCTCGGCCTGCTGGAGCTGAGCGTCGACGAGGAGCTGGCGGCCGACACCAAGGAGCGGGAGGCGTGGCTGGCGGAGGTCCGCTCCCGCGGGCTGCTGCCGGAGGGCGCCGACGTCGAGGAGACGGTGCGGGCGCTGCACCACTACCTGACGCTGACGCCGGCCCGGCTGCTCTGCGTGGCCCTCACGGACGCGGTCGGCGACCGGCGCACCCAGAACCAGCCGGGGACGACCGACGAGTACCCGAACTGGCGCGTGCCCCTGTCCGGCCCGGACTCCGCTCCCCTGCTCCTCGAGGACGTGCTGGCCTCGACGCGCGCGGCCCGCCTGGCCGCCTCGGTGGCGGGGGCGACGCGGTGAGCTTCGAGCGGCGCAGCGTCTTCCGGGTCGGCGACCCCGACGTGCGGCCGTACCCGCTGCTGACCGCGGTCGTCGTGCCCCGCCCCATCGCCTGGGTGACGTCCCTGTCCGCCGACGGCGTGGTCAACCTGGCCCCGCACTCGTTCTACACCGTCGCGTGTGCGCGGCCGCCGATCGTGCAGTTCACCTCGGTGGGCAAGAAGGACACGCTCCGCAACGTGCTGGCCACCGGCGAGTTCGTGGTCAACCTCGCGTACGGCCCGCTGATCCAGGCGGTCAACAACAGCTCCGCGGCGTTCGACCCGGCCGAGAGCGAGCCGGCTGCGCTGGGCATCACGATGGAGCCGAGCGAGGTGGTCGCGCCGCCGCGGGTCAAGGACTCGCCCGTGTCGATCGAGTGCCGCCTGCACAGCACGAACGAGCTCGGCGACTCGACCGTCGTGCTGGGCGAGGTCCTCCTGATCACGGTCGCCGACGAGGTGCTCGTCGACGGGCACCCCGAGTACGACCGGCTCGACCCGCTGGCCCGGCTCGGGAAGAACGAGTGGGGCGTGCACGCCCAGGTGACGTCGATCCGCCGTCCACGCACCCCCGACGACATCGAGTCCTCGTGAGCCTGGGCCGCGTCGGTGACGTGCTGCGCTACCCGGTGAAGTCGCTGGTCGGCGAGCACCTCGAGCACGTCCTCGTCGAGGAGCGCGGGGTGGCGGGCGACCGGCTGTGGTCCGTCCGCGACCCCGACGGCAGGCTCGGCAGCGGCAAGTCCTCGCGGCGGTTCCGCAAGATGCCGGGGCTGCTCGACCTCGAGGCGCGCTACGACGGCGACGTCCCGGTCATCGGCTTCCCGGACGGCCGGGTGCTGCGCGGCGACGACCCCACGGTCCACGACGCGCTCTCCGAGCACGTCGGCCGCCCGGTCACCCTCGCCCGCGAGCAGGACGTCTCGCACTTCGACGAAGGACCGGTCCACCTGGTCACGACCGCCAGCCTGGACCGGGTCGGCGGTGCGCACGGCCACCCCGTCGACGCCCGGCACCTCCGGCCGAACCTCGTCGTCGAGACCGCCGGGGCGGCCGGCTTCGTCGAGGAGACCTGGATCGGTCGCCGGGTCAGGATCGGTCCCGACGTGGTGCTCTCGGTCCGCTCGGCCATGCCCCGCTGCGTGATGGTGACCATGTCGCAGGTCGGGCTGCCGGCCGACCGCGGCCTGCTCGGCACGGTGACCGAGGTCAACGACGCCTGCCTCGGCGTCGTCGCCGACGTGGTGGCCGCCGGGCGCGTCGCGGTCGGCGACGACGTCGTGCTCGTGGACGCGTGACCGGCACCGTCCACCTGGGCGGCGGCGGGAGCGCGTGACGCCGTCCCGGGTCGTGGCCCCGGGGGTCAGGCGTCGGCCGGACCCGGGACGCCGTCCTGGGGCAGCGGCCGCATGGCCGGGGTGATCGTGACGGCCACGGCGAGCAGCACGGCCACCGCCAGCAACGCCCTCAGCACGGTGACGTGGTCGCCGAGGAAGCCGACCAGCGGCGGCCCGCCGAGGAAGGCGAAGTAGCCGATGGACGCGACCACGCTCACCCGGCCCGCGGCGGCGTCCGGGTCGTCGGAGGCCGCGCTCATCCCGACCGGGAAGCCGAGCGACGTGCCGGCGCCCCACAGGGCGACGCCCACGAAGGCGACCGGCAGGGTCGGGCCGAACACGAACACCAGGACACCGAGGACGGCCACGACGGCGAGGGAGCGTACGACGGTGACCCGGCCGTAGCGGTCGAGCAGCTGGGACCCGAACCAGCGTGCGGCGGTCATCGCGGCGAGGAACGTGGCGAACCCCAGGCCTCCGACGGCTGCCGGCGCGCCGTACCCGTCGATCATCGAGACGTTGATCCAGTCGCTGCCGGCCCCTTCGGCGAACGCGAACGCGAGCACCACCAGGCCCACGAGCAGGGTCCGCGGCTCGCGCCACCGGGCCAGCGGGGACCGGCGCGAGGTCGTCGCGGCGCCGTCGGGCCCGGCCGCCGGGGCCCGGTCGGGCAGGAAGCGCTGGACCCACACGGGCAGCACGGCGGCGACCAGCACTGCGGCGACCAGCAGGTGCACGGTCACGGACAGGCCGACCGCCACCATGGCGGCACCCAGCAGCGCTCCGGCCACGGTGCCGACGCTGAAGCCGGCATGGAACTTCGGCATGATCGCGCGCGAGAGGTGCCGCTCGACGTCGGCGCCGTGCACGTTCATGGCCACGTCCCACGCGCCGTTCCCGAAGCCGAGCAGGAACAGGCCGACGAGCACCGGCACCACCCCGACGAGGTACCCGACCGCGATGGTCGCCACCCCGAAGGCCGCCACCAGCACCATGCTCGCGACGGTGCGCCGCGCCCCCAGCCGGCCGATGATCGCGCCGCCGAGCGGCAGCGCGGTCAGGGAGCCGACCGCGGCCGCCAGCAGCACCAGCCCCAGCTCGGACGGCGAGAGGTGCAGCCGGTCCCGCACCTGTGGGATGCGCGAGGCGAAGCTCGCCACCACGAAGCCGGCCCCGATGAAGGCCGCGTACGTCGCCCGGACCGCCGCCGCGACCTCGTGGTGCGACGGCTGACGTGCCGTCTGGACGCCACGGTCGGCCTCGTCGCTCATCCCCCGACCCTGTCACAGGTCGCAGGACCTCCGTGTGCGACGACCACGCCGTCGACCGACCTCGCCCGGCACCGACCTCATGGCCGGGTACTCCTAGCTGCAGCTGGCGAACAGGCTGCCGTCGAACAGCTCGGGGTGGTACTTGCGCAGCAGCGGGTCGGCGACGGCCTCCCGCACGAGCCGGGAGCCCGTCTTCACGGCGTGGCCGCCCTTCACGTCGTACGACGTCTCGGTCACGTCCCACGCGAGGATGATGCCCGGAGGCTGGTGCGCCTTGCCGGTGAGCACCGCGATCCCGCCGTCGGGCGTGCACGTCGCGGTCATCGGCGCGTTGCCACCGTCGGTCGCGACGAACGGCACCACCGGCCGGCCTCCCGCAGTGACCTCCACCAGGCCGGCCTTTCCGCCGGCGCCGAACAGGTGCGGCTGCGACCCGCCCCGCGGATGCGGCTTCGCGTACAGCAGCACCAGGTCCGGGGCGCCGGAGCCGCGCAGGTGCACGACCGTCGCCTTGCGTGCGACCAGGTCCAGGCCGCCGACGTTCGCCCAGGCACCGCCCTCGGCGAGCAGCCGGTCGGCGCAGGGACCGGACCCGGAGGAGGCCGTCAGCCGGACCGCCGCCGCCTGGCCGTCCCCGGTCAGGTCCGCCTTCGCCACCGGGACGCCGCGACCCGCGCAGTCGGCCGTGCCGGTCCGGCCCGCGCCGGTGTGCGAACCGCACCCGGAGACGGCCAGCACGACGGCCAGGAGGGCTGCTGTGCCGAGTGTGCGCATACGGGTCGGACGCGCGCGCCGCGGCAGGGGTTCCATCCGCTCAGCCTGTCAGGGCGGACCGGGCCCGAGCAGCCAGGCCGCGCCGTAGGCCGCCGACCCGGCCGCGAGCACGCCGAGCACCCCCGCGGCCGTCCGGAGCCGCAGCCGGGCCAGCCGCAGGGCGAGCGGGAGGAGCAGCGGGAACGCCGGCAGCAGGTACCTCGGCTTCGACCCGAAGTAGCCCGACGTGGTGAGGGCCAGGGCCAGGAGGGTGCCGCCGAGCAGGAGCAGCGGCAGCGGCTGCCGGTCGCGGACGGCCAGCACGAACAACCCGACGAGCGCGAGCAGGGCGGCCCCCAGCAGCACGCCCTGCCACCACCGGTCGCTCACCAGGAGGCCCAGCACCCAGCCCCCGAACGCCCGACCGCCGTCGAAGCCGTTCCCCCAGCCGTCGGCCACCCGGAAGTACCCGAGCGGCGCCCCGGTCCGGACGCCGACCCAGGCCAGGTAGCCGACGAAGCCCAGCGGTGCCAGCAGCAGCCCGGCGGCCGCACGCGGGTCGCGGGTGCGGACCAGCGCGACGAGCGCCGGCACGGCGACGGCCGCCACCACCGCCACCCCCACCGGCCGGGTCAGCCCGGCCAGCGCGGCCAGGAGCCCGGCGAGCAGCCACTGCCGGCGCAGCGTCGCGAGCACCGCCCAGGCCGCCAGCGCGGTGAACAGCGCCTCGCTGTACGCCATCGAGGTGACCACCGCGACGGGTACGACGGACCACAGCACCGCCAGCAGCACACCGACCCGCGGGCCGTTCACCCGGGCGCCGACGGCGTAGAGCCCCCACGCCGCGCAGGCCGTCGCGACCCACGTGACGACCAGCCCCGCGTCGACGTACGCCAGCCCCGAGACAGTGGCCACGCCGCGCTCCAGCACCGGCAGCAGCGGGAAGAACGCGTAGTCCGAGAGGTGCCGCCCGTCGGGGTGCAGGACGGTGTGGCCGTAGCCGGCGCCAGCGATCCCGGCGTACCACTGCGCGTCCCAGCGGACCAGCCGCGCGTGCGCGCTGAGACCCGAGGCGGCCGCCCAGACCGCGAGCGCCAGCACGCCGACGACGCGGATCCCGAGGACGAGGAGGACCGCCCGGACCGCGGAGCGGTCAGGCATCCTGGCGCGGCTGCACCGGCGGAGGCGGCGGGACCGTCGACTGGACCGTCGGCGGGACCGTCGGCGGGAGCGACGGCGCGGCTGTCGTGGCCCGCCGCTCGTGCCCGAGGCGCGCGCGCAGCCCCGCCAGCAGCTGACGGGGTCCGCCGTCGAGCACCGTCTGCGGGACGGCCGTGTCGACGGCCGCGGTCAGCTGGAGCACCACGCCCCCGATGAGCAGGCCGGCGATCAGGTCCGCGAACCAGTGCCAGTTGAGCGTCAGCGACGTCACGACCATGGTCAGCGACAGCAGCGCGACGGCCGCCCAGAGCACCCGGACCAGGGTGCGGCTCACGTTGCGGTAGCGGCTGAGCAGGTAGGCCACCAGGCCGTAGACCAGCACGATGTTCGACGTGTGACCGGACGGGTAGGCCATCCCGCCGGCGAAGAACGCCGGGTCGGCCGACTCGGGCTGGCCCCGGCCGAGCACCACCTTGAGGATCAGCACGAGCAGGTTGAGGGAGAACACCGCGCACGCCACCACCCACGCGGGCCGCCACGACTCCCGGTAGCGACAGGCCACCAACGTGGTGACGGCCAGGATCGGCAGGCAGACGGCACGCTGGCCGATCCGGTCCAGCACGTGCAGGAACGCGACCCAGCCCGGCGGCGGCGGGGCCAGGTTGAAGTAGGTGTCGATGGAGATCAGCGGCCCCATCGCGAGCAGCGTGAAGCCGACGAACACCAGGAACAGGAAGCCGGCCAGCGCCAGCCCGGACGACACCTCCGTCGTCCACCCGTCGTGAGGCGTCGCAGCGCGGCGACGTCTCCAACGCATGACCTGCCTCCGATGTCCTCGCACCCCGCCTGCTGCCCTGGCCAATATTAGGCTGACCTGCATGACCAGGAGCCGCCGCCCGGGCCCGAGCACCCGGGTACGCGTGCACGAGGTGCGTACCACCTCCGAGCCCCCCGTCCGGCACCACGAGGACCGGCTGGCCACGGAGGAGCCGTTGGAGATCCGGCTGGCCTGGCCGGGGCGTCCCGCCGCCCGGGTCGCGGTCACCATGCGCACCCCCGGGCACGACTTCGAGCTCGCCGCCGGCTTCCTGTACGGCGAGGGGGTGCTCGCCTCCGCGGACGACCTCCGCACGGTGGCGTACTGCACCGACGAGACGCTCTCCCCGGAGCAGGAGTTCAACGTGGTGACCGTCGACCTGTCGCGGCCGCCGCGCCGGGCGCCGGCCGACCGGTACGCCGGTCTCGCGGGCGCCTCCTCGGCCTGCGGGGTCTGCGGCACCGAGAGCATCGACGACGTGATCGCGCTGTGCGACGTGCACCCCTCCTCGGTGTGGGACGACCTGCGGGTCCCCGCCGCGGTGCTGGTGGCCCTGCCGGACCGGCTGCGCGAGGCCCAGCGGGTCTTCGACTCGACCGGCGGCCTGCACGCCGCCGGCCTGTTCGACGCGGCCGGCACCCCGCTCGTCGTACGCGAGGACATCGGGCGGCACAACGCCGTCGACAAGGTCGTCGGGGCGCGGGTGCTGGCCGGTGAGACACCCGCGGTCCCGCTGCTCTGCGTGAGCGGCCGGATCGGCTTCGAGATCGTCCAGAAGGCGACGGTCGCCGGCATCGGCGTGCTCGCCGCCGTCGGGGCACCCTCCAGCCTGGCCGTGGACCTCGCCCGGCGCGCGGGCCTGTGCACCGCGGGCTTCGTCCGGGACGGCCGGTTCGTGGTGTACGCCGCACCGGAGCGTCTCGACGGCGTGTGACCCCCGAATCTGTCGGCAGCGCCACCTAGCCTTCGGTCATGCGCGTCCTGCACACCTCCGACTGGCACCTCGGCCGGTCGTTCCACCGGGTCGGGATGCTCGACGCCCAGGCGGCCTACGTCGACCACCTGCTCGACGTGGTCGCCGCCGAGCAGGTCGACCTCGTGGTCGTCTCCGGTGACGTCCACGACCGCGCGCTGCCGCCCGTGGACGCCGTGGAGCTGGCCGACGAGACGTTCGCCCGGCTGGCCGCGTCCCGGGCCTCCGTCGTGGTCTCCAGCGGCAACCACGACTCCCCCGCCCGGCTCGGCTTCAACGCCCGGCTGGCCGACGCCGCGGGCGTGCACCTGCGCACCCGCTGGCAGGACGTGGGCGACCCGGTGCTGCTGGAGGACGCGCACGGGCCCGTCGCGGTCTACGGCATCCCCTACCTCGAGCCGGACGCCGTCCGCACCGCCTGGGACCTCCCGGCCCGCAGCCACGAGGCCGCGCTGACCGAGGCGATGGCCCGGGTCCGGGCCGACCTGGCGCGCCGCGGGGGCGCGCGGTCGGTGGTGCTCGCCCACGCGTTCGTGGCCGGCAGCCCCGACGCGGCGCCGCGGATGGCGTCGGCCAGCGAGCGCGACATCTCCGTCGGCGGCCTGCAGATAGCCCCCACCAGCCTGTTCACCGGCGTCGACTACGCCGCCCTCGGCCACCTGCACGGACAGCAGACCCTGACCGACACCGTCCGCTACAGCGGGTCGCCGCTGGCCTACTCCTTCTCCGAGGCCGGTCACACCAAGGGGTCGTGGCTCGTGGACCTCGGCGCCGACGGCCTGCGTGAGGCGACGTTCGTGCCTGCGCCGGTGCCCCGCCGGCTGGCCACGCTGCGCGGCCGGCTCGACGACCTGCTCGCCGACCCGCGGCACGCCGACGTCGAGGACTGCTGGCTGCAGGTCACGCTCACCGACCCGCGCCGGCCGCTGCGGGCCATGGACCGGCTCGCCGCGCGGTTCCCGCACACGCTGATGATCGGCTTCGAGCCCGAGGGGGCGCCGGCGGCGAGGGGGCCCGTGATGCCCCGGGTCGACGGCCGCAGCGACCTCGACGTCGCGCTCGGCTTCGTCGCCGAGGTGCGCGAGCTCGAGGCCACCACGGAGGAGGAGCTGCTGCTCCAGCTCGCGTGCGACGCCTGCCGGATCGACGACGACCGCGACGCCGACTTCCGGGTCGGTCAGCAGGTCGGGCAGCAGGCCGGCTGATGCGGCTGCACCACCTCACCGCGACGGCCTTCGGCCCGTTCGCGGACACCGTCAGCGTCGACTTCGAGGAGCTCAACGACGCCGGCCTGTTCCTGCTCACCGGCCCCACGGGCGCGGGCAAGAGCAGCCTGCTCGACGCGGTCTGCTTCGCGCTCTACGGCGCGGTGCCCGGCGCCCGCGGCGTCAAGACCCTCAAGTCCCAGCACGCCGGCCCCGCCGCCCGGCCCGAGGTGGTCCTCGACTTCAGCGTGCGCGACCGGCGGTTCGTCGTACGTCGGACGCCGGAGTGGTCCCGCCCCAAGAAGCGCGGCGACGGGCTGACGGCCGAGAAGGCGTCGGCGTCGATCACCGAGACCACCGGAGGGGGCGACCACTTCCTGTCCGCCCGGGCCGCCGAGGTCGGGCTGCTCGTCACCGACCTGATGGGCATGAACGCCGACCAGTTCGTGCAGGTGGCGCTGCTGCCGCAGGGCGAGTTCCAGACCTTCCTGCGGGCGTCGTCGCAGGACCGCCACGACGTGCTGCAGCACCTGTTCCGGACCAACCGGTTCGCACGCATCGAGGACTGGGTGCACGAGCACAGCCGCGGTCTCCGGGACCGCTCCGGCCGCGACCAGGCCGACGTCCAGCGGCTGGCCGACGCGGTCGCCGAGCGCAGCGGCACCGAGCTGCCCGCCGGGCTCTCCGGGGAGCACCTCGCGCCCGCCGCCGGCGACGGCCGGCTGCTGGCCTGGGCCGCGGCCCGCCTCGACGAGGCGGCCGGCGACCTGTCCGCGGCGGTCGAGCACCGGCAGCGTGCCGACACCGCGCGGGAGGCCGCCGCCGACCGCCACCGG
>DASTGV010000248.1:0-7515 GCA_035718765.1 Nocardioidaceae bacterium | reverse complement strand
ACGCGGGCGAGCTCCGTCGCGGACGCCCGGCCCTTCTCCGCGACGTCCTGGCGGACCGTGGTGAGCTGCGGCCGGAGCCGGCGCGCGAGCGGGCTGTCGTCGAAGCCGACCACGGAGAGGTCCCGGGGGACGTCGAGCCCGAGCTTCTCGGCCGCGCGGACCACGCCGCTGGCGATCACGTCGGAGAAGCAGAGGACCGCGGTCGGCCGGTCGTCGCGCTGGAGCAGCTCGAGGGCCGCGTCGAACGCCTCGCGGTCGTCGCTGTGCAGCTGCCGGTGCACCACCGGCGCGATGCCGGCCGGGGTGAGCGCGTCGAGGTAGCCGAGCAGCCGCTCGCGGGACACGAACTTCGAGCCCTTGGCGTCCTCGACCGGGTCGTCGATGAACCCGACCGCGCCGCCGAGGGCCGCGGTCATCACGCCGACCCGCGTGTGGCCGAGGTCCACGAGGTGCTGCGCGGCCGCGCGGGCGCCGCCGCGGTCGTCGACGTTGACCGAGGTGATGCCCTTGAGCGGCTCCTGGTCGACGAACACGATCGGCAGGCCGCGACGGGTGAGCCAGTCGACGGCCGTCATCGACGGGTCGCAGGAGTAGACGATGGCGGCGTCCATGGGGACGTCGCGGGCGGGCACGGTGTCGCCCACGCCCGAGGCCGAGAGCAGGGTGAGGGCGAGACCCGTCGGGGCCAGCTCGCCGGCGATGCTGCCCAGGAACCCGGTGGCCACGTCGTCGTCGAACGCGTAGCGCAGCGACGAGGTGAGCAGGATGCCGATGGCGCCGGTGGTGCCGCGGGCCAGGGCGCGGGCGGCCGGGTCGGGTCCGACGTACCCGAGCTTCTTGGCCGCCTCGAGGATCCGCTGCCGCATCGCCTCGGAGAGCTGGTCCGGCCGCGAGAACGCGTTGGACACGGTCATCCTGCTGACGCCGACCTGGTCGGCGATCGTCTGCAGGGTCACTCGGGCCACGCCGTCAGGGTAGCCAGGCTCTCCAGCGGCGTGGACCCGAGTGACCGGTTTCCCCGAGCGAGGGGTCAGTGGGCCGGGCTCCAGGCGCGGGGGGCGACCAGGTCGGCCGTGCGGTGCAGCAGGCGGGCCAGCGCGGTGCGGGTGCGCGGGGCCACGGGGGCGAGCTCCTCGGCCTCGACGACCGACGAGAGCGGCTCGCCGTAGGTGAACTGCTCGGCGACCGCGTCACGGGCGACGTCGAGGGTGAGCAGGGCGTACATGGCGGAACTCCTCTGGATGGTGGTGCCGTGGTTCTGTACCAGTACAGTAGCGCCGTGTTCTGTATCGGTCAAGTTGATTGAGCGCTGGTGGGTCGCCCCGGTCGCAGCCCGACGAAGCCGGTCAGCCCCCCGGCGAAGAGGAGGACGGCGCAGATGAGCAGGGCTCGGTCGTACCCCGCGGCGAAGACCGCCGGCTGCTCGTAGTCCGCGCCGGCGATGCCCACGACGGCCGGCAGCGCGCTGACCGCCAGCAGCGACCCGGTCCGGGCGACCGCGTTGTTGACGCCGCTCGCGGTGCCGGCGTACCGGTCCGGCGCGGCGGCGAGCACGCTCGACGTGAGCGGCGCGACGAGCAGCACCAGCCCGCCGGAGAACACGAGCATGCCCGGCAGCACCCCCGTGAGGTAGCCCGTGTCCGTGTCGACGCCGCGCAGGACCAGTGCTCCCAATCCGCACAGCACCGGCCCCACCGAGAGCGGGAGCCGCGGGCCGATCCGGGCGGCCAGGGCGCCGGAGCGCGAGGAGAACAGCAGCATCATCAGCGTCAGCGGGACCGTCGAGAGACCCGCCGCCAGCGGGCTCCACCCCGTCACGACCTGCAGCTGCAGGACCAGGAAGAAGAGCATCGCGCCCAGCGCGCCGTACACGAGGAGCGTCAGCGCGTTGGCGACCGAGAAGGTCCGCGACGCGAACAGGTGCATGGGGACGAGGGCGTCGGGGTGCCGCCGCTCGAACACCACGAAGAGCACCAGCGCCGCCACGCCCACGAGGGCGGCGGTCAGCACGAACGCCGTGGGCGCGGAGCCGTTCTCGATCAGCGCGTACGTCGCGCCGCCCAGCCCGACCGCGCCGAGGGCGGCGCCGAGCACGTCGAAGCCGCGGGCGGCCTCGGGGTCGCGCGACTCGGGGACGTGCCGGGCCGCGACGAGCACCACCGCCACGGCGACGGGCACGTTGATCCCGAAGATCCACCGCCAGCTCGCGTTGGCGACGATCCAGCCGCCCAGCAGCGGCCCGATCGCCGCGGCGATGCCGCCGAGCCCGGCCCACTGCCCGATCACCCTGCCGCGGTCGGCCTTGCGGAAGGACCCCTGGATCATCGCCAGGCTGCCCGGCGTGAGCAGGGCCGCGCCGACCCCCTGCAGCAGCCGCGCCACGATCAGCTGGCCGGGACTCTGGGCCAGCCCGCACAGGGCGGAGGCCAGCGCGAACCAGGTGACCCCGACCATGAACACCCGCTTGCGGCCCAGGTGGTCGCCCAGGGAGCCGCCGACCAGGATCAGCGAGGCGAGCGCGAGCAGGTAGGCGTTCACCACCCACTGCAGCTGCGCGATCGAGGCGTCCAGGTCGTTGCCGATGCTGCGCAGGGCGATGTTCACGACGGTGCCGTCGAGCATCGCCATCCCGGACCCGAGGACGGCCGCCGCCAGCACCCACCGACCCTGCGGGGTGCCCGCGGCGACCGCGTCCGGCATCAGCGGTCCGACTGCGGGATCAACCGGGTGTAGCGCATCTCGGTGGGATGCGGCGGCCACGGAGCGGGACGCCGGTCCGGCTCCGCGCGCCAGCCGAGGTACTCGTAGAGCCGGCGGGCCCGGACGTTCTCCTCCAGGCACCACAGCTCCGCGATCGTCGTACCCCGCTCGTCCATGGTGCGCAGCACGGTCTCGATGGCCGTGGTGGCCAGGCCCGAGCCCCAGTGGTCGGGGTGCACCGCGAGGTGCCGCAGCGAGCGGTCGTCGTAGGCCGCGAACAGGTCGATGCCGGGCCGGTCCTGCGCGTCCCGGACCAGGACGTCGACCCCCGGCTCGTCGAGCACGAGGGCCCAGCGGGCGAGCACGTCGTCCTCGGGGAAGGGGTAGCGCTCCGGGGGGAAGACGTGGCGGAGGCCGACCAGGTTGGCGGCCCGTTCGAGGTCGAGGAGGGCGGGCAGGTCGTCGACCGTCGCCTCCCGGAACATGCGCTCATGCTCGCACCGACGACCTGGACCGCGCCAGGCGTCACCGGCGCGCCACTGCCCCACGAACAGTCAGTCTTGACTGTTTGTTTGTCGAAGGCCACGATGGCCCGGTGTCGACCGCCGTCCGCGTCCCCCAGGAGGAACGCACCCGCGCCATGCGGCAGCGGCTGCTCGACGCGACGGTCGAGTGCCTGGTCGAGTTCGGCTGGAGCGGTACGTCGACCACGCTGGTGTCGCAGCGTGCGGGGGTGAGCCGCGGGGCTCAGCTGCACCACTTCCCGACCAAGGCCGACCTGGTCCTCGCGGCCGTCGAGCACCTCTCCGACGCCCGCCGCGAGGAGCTGCGCGCCGCCGCCGCCGACCTGCCGACCGGCCGCCGCCGCACCCGCGCGGTGCTGGAGATGCTCGCGACCCACTTCACCGGCCCGGTGTTCTCCGCGGCCCTCGAGCTGTGGGTGGCCGCCCGCACCGACGCCGCGCTGCGCGAGGCGGTCGGCCCTCTGGAGCAGCGCATCGGGCGGGAGACCCACCGCTCGACCGTGGAGCTGCTCGGGTTCGACCAGTCGCAGCCGGGCGTCCGCGAGCTGGTCCAGGCGACCCTCGACCTGGTCCGCGGTCTCGGGCTGGCGAACACGCTCACCGACGACAGCGCGCGCCGCACGCTCATCCTCGACGAGTGGGCGGCCGTCCTCGACGCGAGGGTGCGGCGCTCGTGACCGCGCGGCTCGCGGAGGTGCTGGCCGACCTGGCTGCCGAGGGCGACCAGCTCGAGGCACTGGTGGCGCCGCTCGACGAGCAGGGCTGGCGGACGCCGACCCCGGCCGCGGGGTGGAGCGTCGCCCACCAGGTGGCGCACCTGGCCTGGACCGACGAGGCGGCCGTCGCCGCCGCCACCGACAAGGAGGCCTGGGACGCGCTGGTGCTGGCGGCGCTCGCGAACCCCGAGGGCTTCGCCGACGACGAGGCGGCCCGCGGTGCGGCCGCCCCCGCCGCCGAGATCCTGGCCCGCTGGCGGTCGTCGCGCCGACGGCTCGCCGAGACGCTGGCCGCCCTGCCCGAGGGCACCCGGCTGCCGTGGTACGGCCCGCCGATGAGCGCCACCTCGATGGCCACCGCGCGGTTCATGGAGACCTGGGCGCACGGCCGCGACGTCGCCGACGCGCTCGGCGTCACCCTGCCGGCCGACGACCGGGTCCGGCACGTGGTGCACCTCGGGGTGCGCACCCGCGACTTCGCCTTCGGCAGCCGCGGGCTGGACGCCCCCGACGAGGAGTTCCGGGTGTCGCTGGTGCTGCCCGGCGGCTCCGTCGTCGAGTACGGCCCGCCGGAGGCCGCGCAGACCGTCACCGGGTCGGCGTACGACTTCGCGCTGCTGGTCACCCAGCGGGTGCACCGTGACGACACCGACCTGGAGGCCACCGGCGAGGACGCGAACGCCTGGCTCGACGTGGCGCAGGCGTTCGCCGGCCCGAGCGGCGACGGGCGGGCGCCCCGTGGCTGACCGGTCCGCGGTCCTGCGGGTCGGCAACTGCAGCGGCTTCTACGGCGACCGGCTCTCCGCGATGCGCGAGATGCTGAGCGGCGGCGAGCTCGACGTGCTCACCGGCGACTACCTCGCCGAGCTGACCATGCTGATCCTGGGCCGGGACCGGATGAAGGACCCGTCGCTGGGGTACGCCCGCACCTTCGTCCGCCAGCTCGAGGACTGCCTCGGCCTGGCCCTCGAGCGGGGGGTGCGGATCGTGGCCAACGCCGGTGGCCTCAACCCCGCCGGGCTCGCCGAGAGGGTTCGCGAGGTGGCCTCCGGGCTCGGCCTCGCGCCGGTCGTCGCGCACGTGGAGGGCGACGACCTGCTCGACCGGGTCGCCGAGCTCGGCCTGCCCGGCAAGCCGCTGACCGCCAACGCCTACCTCGGCGGCTTCGGCATCGCCGCCGCGCTGCGGGCCGGCGCCGACGTGGTCGTCACCGGACGGGTCACCGACGCCTCGCTGGTGGTCGGGCCCGCGGTCGCCCGGTTCGGCTGGTCGCCGACCGCGTACGACGAGCTGGCCGGCGCCGTGGTCGCGGGGCACGTCCTCGAGTGCGGGACGCAGGCCACCGGCGGCAACTTCTCCGGCTTCACGCGGTGGACCGAACCGCTGGGCTTCCCGGTCGCGGAGGTCGCCGCCGACGGGTCCTGCGTCGTCACGAAGCATCCCGGCACCGGCGGCGAGGTGACCGTCGACACCGTCACCGCGCAGCTCGTCTACGAGATCGGGTCGAGCGTGTACCTCGGCCCCGACGTCGCCACCCACCTGGACACCGTGTCCCTGACCCAGGACGGACCCGACCGCGTGCAGGTCTCGGGCGTCCGCGGCTCCGCGCCGCCGGACACGCTGAAGGTGTGCGTCAACGAGCTCGGCGGCTTCCGCAGCTCGGCGGAGCTGGTGCTGGTCGGGTTGGACGTCGAGGAGAAGGCCGCCTGGGTGCGCGCCCAGGTGACGGCCGCGCTCGCCGACCCGCCCGCGTCGGTGGAGTGGTCCCTGGCCCGCACCGACCACGAGGACGCCGACACCGAGGAGGGCGCCTCGGCGCGGCTGCGGGTCACCGTCCGCGACCAGGACCCGAACCGTGTCGGCAAGGCGTTCACCGCCCCGCTGGTCGAGCTCGCCCTCGCGTCGTACCCGGGGTTCACGCTCACCGCGCCACCCGCGCCCGGCACGCCGTACGGGGTATACCGCTCGGCGCTGGTGGATCGATCGACGGTACGTGAGCGCGTGGTGATGCAAGACGGTACCCACCTCCACCCCGAGCGGGCCGCGTCGACGCCGGACGGCGGACGGAGCACGACGGTGGCGGCGGGGCTGTGGCCCGGGCATGGCGGGCGAGCGAGGAACGAGCGAGCGGGTGTCCCCGCCGCCGCCGTTGCGCGCAGTGCGGCGACCGGCCCCACCAGAAGAGTCCCGCTCGGCACCATCGCCCACGCCCGGTCGGGGGACAAGGGCGGCGACGCGAACGTCGGGGTCTGGGCCCGCGACGGTCGGGAGGACCGGGCCGCGTGGCTGCGGGAGCTCCTGACGCCCGAGCGGGTCAAGGCCCTGCTGCCCGAGGCGGCGGACCTGGACGTCGAGGTGCACCCGCTGCCGAACCTGCGCGCGGTCAACGTCGTCCTGCGGGGCCTGCTCGGCGAGGGCGTGGCGGCGTCGAGCCGGTTCGACCCGCAGGCGAAGGCGGTCGGCGAGTGGCTGCGGTCGCGGTACGTCGACGTGCCGGAGGCCTTGCTGTGAACGGGTTCTGGTCCGCCGAGCAGGTCGCGCTGATGGAGTCGGCGCGGGCGTTCGTGCGCGCGGAGGTGGTGCCGCACCTGCAGGAGTGGGAGGACGCCGGCTTGGTCCCGCGCGAGCTGCACCGGAAGGCGGCGAAGCTCGGGTTCCTCGGCCTCGGCGTGCCCGAGGACCTCGGCGGCGCCGGCGGGACGTTCCTCGACGCGCTGGCCGTCACCGAGGCGTTCACCGGGGCGGGCGCGTCCTCCGGGCTGCTGGCCGCGCTGTTCACCAGCGGGATCGCGCTGCCGCACATCGTGGCGTCGGGGAACCCCGACCTGGTCGACCGGTACGTCCGTCCGACCCTGGCCGGCGAGACGATCGGCTCGCTCGCGGTGACCGAGCCGGGCGGCGGCTCCGACGTGGCACGCCTCCGCACCACCGCCGTCCGCGACGGGGACCACTACGTCGTCAACGGCGGCAAGACGTTCATCACCTCCGGGGTGCGGGCGGACTTCGTGACGACGGCGGTCCGCACCGGCGGCCCCGGGCACGGCGGCATCAGCCTGCTGGTCGTCGACGCCGGCACGCCCGGGTTCACCGTCGACCGGTCGCTGGCCAAGATGGGCTGGCACTGCTCGGACACGGCCGAGCTGGGGTTCCGCGACGTGCGCGTCCCGGTGGCGAACCTCGTCGGTGCGGAGAACACCGGCTTCGCGCAGATCGCGCAGGCGTTCGTGAGCGAGCGGCTCGCGCTGGCCGGGCACGGCTACGGCATCGCGGCCCGGGCGCTGGAGCTGACCGCGGCGTACTGCCGGGAGCGGGAGACGTTCGGTCGGCCGCTGGCGGCCAACCAGGTGGTCCGGCACCGGCTCGTCGAGATGCACCGCCGGGTCGACGTGGCCCGGACCTACACGCGCGCGGTCGCCGCCCGGTACGCCGCCGGCGGGGACCCGCTCGTCGAGGCGCTGCACGCCAAGGCGCTCGCGGTCGAGGCCGCGGCGTACGTCTGCGACCAGGCCGTCCAGCTGCACGGCGGCACCGGCTACCTGCACGGGTCCGAGGTGGAGCGGCACTACCGCGACGCC
>DASTGV010000247.1:0-5079 GCA_035718765.1 Nocardioidaceae bacterium | reverse complement strand
CCGTCCAGGTCGCTCAGCGCGCCGCCCCCGAACAGCGCGGCCGACGCGGCCTTGATCTGCTCGGTCTCCCGCGCGCCGTGCACCAGCGTCGTCATGTGCTCGGCGAGCGCCTTCTGGCCGGCGCGCAGGAAGGGCTTCTCGGCGGTCTGCGCCTCGAGGTCCTCGATCTCGGCGTGGCTCAGGAACGTGAACGCCCGCAGCAGCTCGCCGACCTTCTCGTCCTCCACGTTGAGCCAGAACTGGTAGAAGGCGTACGGCGAGAGCATCTCCGGGTCGAGCCAGAGGGCGCCGCCCTCGGTCTTGCCGTACTTCGTGCCGTCGCTGCGCGTGACCAGCGGGGTCGCGAACGCGTGCACCCGGGCGCCGTCGGAGCGCCGGATCAGCTCCACGCCGCCGGTGAGGTTGCCCCACTGGTCGCTGCCACCGAACTGCAGCGTGACGCCGTGGTCGCGGTGCAGGTTGAGGTAGTCCATCGACTGGAGCAGCACGTAGCTGAACTCGGTGTAGGAGATGCCGGCCTCCAGGCGGGTGCGCACCACGTCACGGGCGAGCATCCGGTTGACCGGGAAGTGCTTGCCGACGTCGCGCAGGAAGTCGATCACCGACAGGCTCGCGGTCCAGTCGTAGTTGTTCACCATCGTGGCGGCGTTGTCGCCCTCGAAGGACAGGAACGGCTCGATCTGCGCGCGGACCTTCTCCACCCAGCCCTTGACCACGTCGAGGGAGTTCAGCGTGCGCTCGCCGCTCTCCCGGGGGTCGCCGATCATGCCGGTGGCACCGCCCACCAGCGCGAACGGGATGTGCCCGGCGTCCTGGAGGCGGCGGGCGGTGACGATCTGCAGCAGGTTGCCCATGTGCAGGCTCGGCGCGGTCGGGTCGAAGCCGACATAGAACCGGACGGGCCGCTCGTCCATCTCGGCGCGCAGGGCGTCGAGGTCCGTCGAGTGCGCGATCAGGCCGCGCCACTCGAGGTCGTCGAGGACGTGCAGGTCAGGGCTCACCGCTGTGCCTTCCATGAGGTTTCGTGCCGGTCCGGCGGGTCAAGCCTGCCACTCGCCGAAGGCGAGCGGCTCACGGGTGACGAGGTACGTCGCCCAGTTCATCTTGCGCACGCGGCCGTCGGCACCGCGAGTGACTTTCAGCAGCTCGCCGGTCTCGCGGCCCGCGACGGTGCGGTACACGTCGTCCTCGACGCGCTCGAAACGGGCGGGCGGCTTGTGGTCGGGGAGACCGTCGGCGCGGGCCTCGAGGCGGCCCTCGCGCACGGAGAACGTGAACGGGCTGCCCTCGGAGTACCAGACGCCGACCAGCTCGGCGAGGTCGTCGGGCACCACGGTCCCGGGCCGCCACGGCTCGGGCTCGACCGGGTCGTGGTCGGTGACCAGGTCGGCCAGCGCCGTCGCGAAGCCGGTGACGTCCGGGGTCGTCCCGGAGCTGGTCAGGACCAGGCCGCCGGTCCTCGCCTCCCGGTCGGTGAACAGCGCCGTGATGTGGCCGGGCATCCCGCCGGTGTGGCCGACGTAGGTCCGGGTCCCGGAGCGGGCCAGGAAGAAGCCGAGCCCCATGGCCGCCGTCCAGCGCTCCCGGTCCATGACGACCTGCGGCTCGCACATCTCCTCGAGAGTGTCGGGCGAGAGCACCTCGGCGACCGGGTCGGCCACGAACGCCGACCAGCGGGCCATGTCGCGGCCGGTGCTGGCGAGGCCCCCGCACGGGTTCAGCGCACGCAGGTCGAGCTGGTCCTGCGCGACGGGCACGTCGGTGAACGGCGGGACGTAGTAGCCCTGCGCGTGGCGGCCGTCGAAGCCGACCGTCGTACGCCGCATCTCCAGCGGGTCGAGGATGCGCACCTTGAGCGACTCGGCCCAGGGACGCGCGTCGAGCCGGGCGACGACCTCGCCGAGCATCGAGAAGACCAGGTTGGAGTAGTGCCACAGGTGGTGCGGGCGGTGCACCCGCTCGGCCTCGTTGAACCCCTTGACGAGCTCGTCGACGTCGGGGTTGACCAGCGTCTCCCACACGTCGCCGACGGGCTCGCGCTGCATGCCGGACACGTGCGCCAGGCACTGGCGGATGGTGAGGCCGGGCTGGGTGACCTCGGGGACGAACGTGTCCAGCGTGTCGTCGAGGCTGAGCCGGCCCTCGTCGCGCAGGGCCATCACCAGCACCGCGGTGAAGGTCTTGGTGTTGGAGGCGACCAGGAACTGGTGGTCGTCGTCCGGCGGGGTGCCCGGGTCGGCCATGTGGGCGGCGCCGAGGCCCTCCTGCCAGAGCAGGCCGCCCCCGCGCACCACCCCCGCGAAGACGCCGGGCAGGCGGCCGGCCCGCTGGCGGTCGAGCACCGTGCGGTGCAGGCGGCGGATGGTGTCCTCACGCAGCTCGGTCATGCGCCAGACCCTAGAGGCGGGGGTCGTCCTGCCCGTCCCCGGGCGGGAGCTGGGAGCGGCGCAGCAGGTGCGCACGGGCGGCCCCGTCGCCGGGTCCGTCCCGGTCCGCGAGCCGGTCGGCGATCCCGGCGCGGTGCTCGACGGTCTTGTTGCCGCCGTACTTCATCTTCGCGCGCACCGACTCCACGTGCAGCCGCAGGCCGCGGATGCCGGGCAGCTTCCGGCGGTCGGACTCCACGTCGGTCCCGGGCGTGACGCGGGTGGAGCCGGGCGGCTCGAAGTGCGCGAGCTGGGTGGCCAGGATCGCCGCCTTCTCGTCCGGGTCGTCGACCACCTCGGCGCGGCAGAGCAGCTGGACGCCGGTGTAGTACGACGTGGGCACGCCGAGGCTCGGGTCGGTGCCCGGGTCGGCGTTCCAGGCCGCCTCGACGTACGCCCAGTCGCCCGTGAGCGCGAGCAGGACGTGCGGGTCCGCCTCGAGCGCCCGCCAGACCGGGTTGGGCCGGGACAGGTGCAGCAGCACGGTCGCGTCGCCGTCGTACACGAAGTGGGTGGGTACGACGACCGGGTACCCGTCGACGTGACCGGCGGTGACGAGCTGCCCGAAGTCGGCGGTGGCCAGCACGCCTCGCCACTCCTCGCGGGTCGCCTCGTCCCAGGGGTGGATGAGCATGCGCCCATCCTCCCCGACGGTGCTGCTACACCAGGCTCGAGACCTTCACGAACGTCTGGTAGATCCCGTACACCAGCGGCAGGCCGACGATCGCCCAGGACACGACGAGCAGCACCGGGCGGGTGGCGGTCGCGGTGCCGGCGCGGGTCTCGGTCGCGACGCCTCCCCCGCCCGTCGGGGTCTCGGCCAGCTGGCGTTCCTCGCGGTCCGGCTCGTGGAAGCGGTCGGCGACCTGGCGGATCAGCAGGTTCGCGACGAGGCCGACAGCGAGCACGCCCACCATGGTGAGCAGCGCCGGCTTGTACGCCTCGTAGGTGAGCTTGCCGGGCGTGCCCTGGGCGTCGAGGTAGCCGTTGACGATCAGCGGCCCAGCGACGCCGGCGGCCGACCACGCGGTGAGCAGACGACCGTGGATGGCGCCCACCTGGAAGGTGCCGAACAGGTCGCGCAGGTAGGCCGGGACGGTCGCGAAGCCGCCGCCGTAGAAGGAGATGATGATGCCCGCGAACAGCACGAACAGGCCCGTGGTGGTGTGCCCCACGATGGCGAGCAGGGCGTACAGCACCATCCCGACACCGAGGTAGCCCAGGTACATCGGCTTGCGGCCGATGGCGTCGGAGGTGGTGGACCAGACGAACCGGCCGGCCATGTTGCAGATCGAGAGCAGCCCGACGAAGCCCGCCGCCGCGGCCGGGTCGACGCTCGAGCCGGCGCCGGAGCGGAAGAAGTCCTGGATCATCGGCGCGGCCTGCTCGAGGATCCCGATGCCCGCCGTGACGTTGCAGAACAGCACCACCCACAGCAGCCAGAACTGCGGCGTGCGCACGGCGTTGGCGGCGCTCACGCTCTCGGTGGTCACCATCGTCCGGGACCGCACCGTGCTCGGGTCGAACCCCGCGGGGCGCCAGTCGTCGGCCGGCACCTTCACCAGCCACGCGCCGAACAGCATCACCACCAGGTAGACGAGGCCGAGGGTGACGAACATCGAGGCGACCGCGGAGCCGCTCGCGACCGAGGTGGCGTCCTTCGGGTCGAAGCCGCTGTCGAACGTCGCGAGCAGCTTGCTCTCCACCGGGGAGGCGACCAGGGCACCGCCACCGAACCCCATGATCGCCAGGCCCGTCGCGAGTCCCGGGCGGTCGGGGAACCACTTGATCAGCGTGGAGACCGGCGAGATGTAGCCGATGCCGAGACCGATGCCGCCGATCACGCCGTAGCCGAGGTAGAGCAGCCACAGCTGCCCGGTGGCGATGCCGAGCGCACCCACCAGGAAGCCGACCGACCAGGCGAGCGCCGCCGCGACCATCGCCCGGCGCGGGCCGCCGGTGTCCACCCAGGTGCCGAACACCGCCGCGGACAGGCCCAGCATCACGATCGCGATGGAGAAGACGATGCCGACCGAGGTCAGGCTGGCGTGGAAGTGCGCGACCAGGCTGGTCTTGTAGACGCTGGTGGCGTAGGCCTGCCCGATGCACAGGTGGATGGCCAGCGCCGCCGGCGGCACCAGCCAGCGGTTGTAGCCCGGTGGCGCGATGGTGTGCCTCCGGTCGAGTACGGCCAGAGCCATGGCTTCCTCCGTCGGTCCCGAGGGGTGTGTCGCAGGTCACGGTGCCCGTCGTACGGCGGTTGAAACGTCCACCGTCCCGCGCGCTACGGTCACGTCCGACATCGCCGAGCCGAGGAGCCCACCGTGCCGGACAGCACCACCGTCGGGACCGCCTTCGTCCCCGTGCGCGACCCTGCGGCCGCGGCGGACTGGTACGCCGCGGCGCTGGGCCTCGGCATCCGCGAGGTGACCGCGTGGTCGGTGCAGCTGCACGGCGGTGACGACCGGACCGTGCTCACCCTGATGGGGCCCGCGAGCGGGATCCGGGCAGAGCCCGGGCTGCCGTTTGCGACCTGCACGTACCTGGTCGACGACCTCGAGGCGGCGCGCGGGCGGCTGGAGGCGGCCGGTGCCGCGCCGTCGGCCGTGGACGGCTCGCCCGAGGTGTGTCTCTTCGTGACCGCCCGGGACCC
>DASTGV010000246.1:0-4843 GCA_035718765.1 Nocardioidaceae bacterium | reverse complement strand
TCTCGGCGCAGGTGGAGGCCGCCGCCCCGTGGCTCGACCGGAGACCGCCGTGCTGGTGAGCGACTGGGCGACCGCCCTCGCCCCCCACGGCCTGCGGCCGCTGCACGTGGTCGGCCAGGGCATGGAGGGTGTGGTGCTCCGTGTCGAGGGCGACCTGGTCGTCAAGGTCTGGCAGCACCGGACCGCCGACGAGCTCGCGGCGCTGCAGGCGTTCTACGAGGCCGTCTCGCTGCCGGTGCGCACCACGAGGCTGCTGGACGTCGTGCCGGTGGGGGAGCGGTGGGCCAGCATCGAGCCGCACCTCGCCGGCAAGCCGATGACCGCCGACCTCCGCGACGGCGACGTGGCCGCCGTCGCCGACGTGCTGGACGCCCTCGCGGAGGCGCCGGCCGGACCGGCGCTCACGGCGCTGCCCGCGCTCCCGGGCGAGCCGCCGCTCGACGTCACCACCGGGTTCGGCCCCGGGCTGGCGGACCTGGTCGAGCGACGGGCGTCGCCGGTCCTCGCGCGGGCCGTCCCGGACCTCGCCGACGTGGTGGCCGCGGTCACCGGCCGGCTGCGGTCGATGCCGGCCGCGGCCCCGGGTCTGGTGCACGGCGACCTGGTCGCAGCCAACCTGCTCGTGGACGACCGGCGACGCCCGGCCGCGGTCCTCGACTTCGGGTTCCTCACCACCGTCGGCGACCCGGCCTTCGACGCGGCGGTGACGAGCAGCGTGTTCGACATGTACGGCGCGGGAGCGCGGCGCACGGAGGTCCTGCTGGAGGAGGCGTTCGCGCACCGGCACGGGCACGACCCCGCCCGGCTCGCGGTGTACCGCGCGGCGTACGCCGTCCTCACCGCCACCTGCTTCAGCGCCTCGGGCAGCGACGGGCACTTCGCGTGGTGCGTGGCGATGCTCGGCCGGCCCGACGTGCGGCGCGGCCTGGCCGGCTAGCGCGATCCGACCAGCCGCAGCGCCAGCGTCGGGCAGGTGCGTGCGGCCTCGCGGGCCAGGCCGACCAGGTCCTCCGGCACGTCACCGTGCACCACCGGGTAGCCCCACTCGTCCAGCGAGACCAGCTCCGGCAGCACCTCGGCGCACAGGCCCCGCCCGCGGCAGGCGGGCCAGTCCACCCGCAGCCGGGCGCTCACCGGCCGCTCCCCCCGGAGCGGGCCACGAGGCGCGGGGGGCGGTAGCCGCACCCACCACTGGCGTGTGCCGCGACCTCGTCGCCGAACGCCGCCAGCATCGAGGTGACGGTGCGCGCCGTCCCGTCCGGGTGCGCGCAGGCGCCGCGACCGGTGACGACACCGGCGAGCGCTCCGGCCCGGGCGGACAGGTCGATGCCCCGGTCGGTCGCCCGCACCGCGTCGGCGAGGGCGGGGAGCCCGTGGCGGCAGGGGCCGCAGCGCCGCGCGGACTGGCCGGCGAGGTAGGCCACGATCCCCGCGGTCCGGTGCACCGGGCAGTCGCCGGGGGACAGCGGGAGCACCACCCCGGCGCCGAGCGACAGCCCGGCCGCGGCCATCGCGGTGCGGGAGACGGTGACGCCGCGCAGGGCGCCGGGGGCGGCCCAGGTGCCGTGGTAGCCGCCGACCAGCACCGGACCGTCCAGCGCCTCGTCGGTCAGCAGGTCCTCCCACGGGGTGCCGTGCGCCACCTCGGTCACCGTGGGCCGCTCGCCGTCGCCGTCGAGGGTGAGCAGCCGGGTCCCCGGCTCCTCGCCGGTCCCGGCCCCGGCGTACGCCGCGCGGTGCTCGCCGGCCAGCAGGGCCACGTGGGCGAACGTCTCGGCATTCGACAGCAGTGTCGGCCGCCCGCGGTAGCCGTGCAGCGCCACCGGCTGCCACCCGGTGACCGGCAGGTTCGGGCGCCCGGACATCAGCTCGACGACGGCATGGGCCTGGCCCGCGACGAACCGTCCCTCGGCGCGGTGCAGCCGCCAGCGGACCCGGTCGTCCTCGTGGCCGCGCTCGTCCACCGCGCGCCGTACGGCGGCGGCCACCCCGGCACGGTCCCCGGGCAGCACCACGTGCACCACCCGGCTGCCGAGCGCCCGCGCGGCCAGCACCGCGCCGTCGAGGACGAGGTGCGGTCGGGTCAGCGCGAGCGCGGCGTCCTTGAAGCTGACCGGCTCGCCCTCGCTCAGGTTGACCACGACCTCGCGGCGACGCCCGGCCCCGGCGGTCGCCTCCAGCTTCGCGGCGAACGGGAAACCGGCGCCGCCGCGGCCCCGCACGTCCACGTCGCGCACCCGGGCCACCAGGTCGGCCAGGGGGAGCGCCGGCGGTGGCGGGGTGCGGCGCCGGTGGTCGGCCAGGGACGGACCGGCGGACACGCCCCGCAGCACGTGGGCCCCCGGCTGCACCGCGACGACGGGTCCGCCGCCGTCGCCGGCGGGCCGGACCAGCACCGGGGCGCTCACCGGCCGGCCCCGGTCACGAGCAGCGCGTCCGCGGTCGCCGCCCGGGAGCGACGCAGCCGGGCCACGCCGAGCCCGGTGACCCGGAGCCCGGCGGCGAGCCCCACCGCCACCACGCAGACCAGGCCGGTGGTCCTGGCCCACGGCGAGCTCGCGTCGGTGCCGATGCCGAGGCCGTGCACCACCGAGAGGACCCAGCAGGCGTAGGCCGAGACGTGCACCGGCCGCCAGGCGCGGTGCGGGAGCCGCGCGCGTAGCAGGCTGGTCGCGACGACCACGAGGACCAGGTCGAAGGCGACGGTGCCCAGCCCCAGCCACAGTGGTCGGTACGTCGCGCCGACCGGCACGACGGCCTGCCACCAGCGGATGTCGACGTACTCGTCGACCACCGCGGTGGTCACGTGCGCCAGCAGCAGCGCCGCGCAGGCCAGGCTGAGGCTGCGGTGGACCGCCTGGGTCAGGAACCGCGGGACCCGGCCCCCGGCGGCACCGTGGGTGGCGAGGACGCCGAGCAGCGTCGTCGCCGTGAGCAGCACGAGCAGCACCACGCCGGTGCCGCGGTTGGCGTACCAGAGGAAGGGTCCGGTCATGGTCGAGACCTCCGGGGAGCGGGGGCGGCGGGCCAGCCGCCGGTGCGGGTCAGGGCGCCGTCGCGGTGGACCAGCCGCGCGGTGACCGCGTGCTGCTCGAGCCACGGCACCGCGGCGCGGCCCAGCACCAGCGCGGCGGTGCTCGCGACGTTGGCGGCCACGCACGTCGGCCCGGTGGCCGTCACCGTCCGCCAGTGCTCGTCGGTGGGACGGCGGGTGCGCGGGTCCAGGACGTGGTGCGCGACCCCGTGTCGGGTGCGCCAGCGCCGGGCCCGCGTGCTGGACGTCGCCACCCCGCCGCCGGCCACGGCGACGACCTCGCCCTCGACGTCGTCCAGGTCCTCGGTGACCCGGACCGTCCAGTCGGGGCGGGGCGTGTCGGGCCCGTCGATGCGGACGTCGCCGCCGAGGCTGACCAGCACGTGCGCGCCGAACCGGTCGACGACCTGGGCGGCGAGCAGGTCGGCCGCCCAGGCCTTGCCGGTCGCACCGAGGTCGAGCGCGCACCCCTCGGGCACCCGCAGCGCCCCCTCGGGGTCGAGCCCGATCTCGCGCCACAGACCCGGCTGCGGCGGGGGCGGCGGGCGGTCGACGGGGTGCGCCCGCCGGTGCACGACGTGCAGGTCGCGGTCGTAGCCGAGACTGACGAGCGCCCGCCCGAGGCACGGGTCGACCAGGCCGTCGGTCACGGCGGCCGCCTCGACGGCCACCTGCACCGCCGCGACCAGCAGGGGGTCGACGGAGGTCCAGCGTCCGGGGCGGCGGTTGGCGCGGACCAGGTCCGAGTCGGCGCGGAACCGGCTGCAGGTGCGGTCGACCTCCGCCAGGAGGTGCTCGGCGGTCCGACGGGCGCCGGGAAGGTCGGCGGGGTCGCCGGTCGCGAGGTGGACGTAGGTGCCGAGCGCGGTCCACCGCGCGGCGGTCACGGCTTGGACCCGCTGCTCGGGGCCGGCGCGGGAGCGGGCGCCGGTGCTGGAGCCCGCGGCGGTGGCGCCGCGCGGGACACGGTCCTCGGTGGGCGGTACGCCGGGGTGCTGACCGGAGCGGTGCTGACCGGCGGGGCGCTGACCGTGCCGCCGGCACCCACCGACGCGACCCCCGGCCGGCTGACCCGGTGCACCACGACCGTGCGCACCACGGTCCGGTGGGGGCGGTTCTTCACGACCGTGACCAGCGGGCTCCACGGGATCCGCTGCCGGGCCCGGACCGCGGCCGCCCGGGCAGTGGCGGTCCGGAACGCGTCGGCCTCGGTGCGGGCTCGGTCCCGCAGCGCCGAGTCGTGCGCGGCGATCCCGGTGACGGCACCGGTGGCCGCGACGGTGCCGAACGTGGCGGCGCCCGTCAGGAGGGCGACGAGGTTCTTGTACCTGTCCCGCGTGCGTGCGGTGTAGCGCATGAGGTGTCCTCCAGGAAGGTGACGTCCGCCGAGTGTGGGGGCCGTCGGACAAAGCGGTCCTCATCGCTGTGTTAAGAGCACGTCAGGGATGGTCCGGGCCCGGAGGAGGCCTTGAGGAAGGCTTGAGGTTCCGACGACGCGGCCATAGGGAGCGTCGCCCGAGACTGCCGGTGGCGCGGGCCGCAGCCTGTGCTCGTCCGTCCGGGAGGCAGGAGCCCTCAATGCGCGTGTCCACCACCATCGTCGGCCTCGTCGGGGCTCTCGCCGGGAGCGCGGTCGCCGTGGCCGGCTACCAGCACACGGCCGCCCTCGACGCCCTCGTCCCGCGGACGAGCCCCGCGGCGGTCGCGGTGGGGCGGCCGCTGCCGGCGGCCCCGCCACGGATCCGGGTGCGGATGGCGCCCTGCCCGCGCCCGGCCCGGCTCGTCCGCGGCGCCTGCGTCACGACCGTG
>DASTGV010000245.1:0-4583 GCA_035718765.1 Nocardioidaceae bacterium | reverse complement strand
CCCACCGTGCCGACCATCACCCGGCCGCTGGTGGCGCCGAGGTCGACGGCGGCGACCCGGAGCGACGCGCCCATGAGCTACCGCAGGAACCCGGCGGCGACGCCGGCGTCGACGGGGATGTGCAGCCCGGTGGTGTGGGTGAGGTCCCCGCCGGTCAGCGCGAACACCGCGGCCGCGACGTGCTCGGGCAGCACCTCCCGCTTGAGGATGGTGCGCTGGGCGTAGAACGCCCCCAGGTCCTTCTCGTCGACCCCGTAGACCGCGGCGCGCTGGGCGCCCCAGCCCTTGGCGAAGATGCCGGAGCCGCGCACGACGCCGTCGGGGTTGACCCCGTTGACCCGGATGCCGTGCTCGCCGAGCTCGGCCGCGAGCAGCCGGACCTGGTGGGCCTGGTCGGCCTTGGCGGCGCCGTAGGCGACGTTGTTCGGGCCGGCGAACACCGAGTTCTTCGAGGAGATGTAGACGATGTCGCCGCCCATCCCCTGCTCGACCATCGCCTTGGCCGCGGCACGCGAGACCAGGAACGAGCCCTTGGCCATCACGTCGTGCTGGAGGTCCCAGTCCTTCTCGGTGGTCTCCAGCAGCGGCTTGCTGATCGACAGCCCGGCGTTGTTCACCACCAGGTCCAGGCCGCCGAACGCGAGGGCCGCCGCGTCGACCGCGGCCTGCACGGCGTCCGCGTCGGTGACGTTCGCGGTCACGGCGACCGCCCGGTCCGTCGTACCGATCCCGGAGGCGACCTGCTGCGCCGCCTCGGCGTCGAGGTCGGCGACCACCACGCAGGCGCCCTCGGCGGCGAGGCGTTCGGCGATCGCCCTGCCGATGCCGGAGCCGGCTCCGGTGACCAGCGCGACCCGGCCGGCCAGCGGCTTGGGCTTCGGCATCCGCTGGAGCTTGGCCTCCTCGAGCGACCAGTACTCGATGCGGAACTTCTCGGACTCCTCGATCGGCGCGTACGTCGAGACGGCTTCAGCCCCGCGCATCACGTTGACGGCGTTGACGTAGAACTCGCCGGCCACCCGGGCGGTCTGCTTGTCCTTGCCGAAGGAGAACATCCCGACCCCGGGCACCAGCACGATCGCCGGGTCGGCGCCGCGCATGGCCGGGCTGTCGGGCGTGGCGTGCCGGTCGTAGTAGGCGGCGTACTCCTCGCGGTAGGCGGCGTGCAGCTCACGCAGCCGCGCGACGGTCTCCTCCACCGATGCCGACGCCGGCAGGTCGACCACCAGCGGCCGGACCTTGGTGCGCAGGAAGTGGTCGGGGCACGAGGTGCCGAGGGCGGCGAGCCGAGACAGGCTCTCGTGGGAGAGGAACTCCAGCACGACCTCGCTGTCGTTGTAGTGCCCGAGCTGCGGGGCGTCGGTGGAAGCGAGACCGCGGACCACGGGGGCGAGGGCGGCGGCCTTCGCGTGCCGCTCGGCCTCCGGCAGCGCCTCGTAGCCGGCCACGACGGGACCGAACGGATCGGCCTTGCCGTGCTCGGCGAGGAACGCCTCGGCGGTGCGGATGATCTCCAGCGAGTGCCGCTCGCACGCCTCGGACGTGTCACCCCACGCGGTGATGCCGTGGCCGCCGAGGACCACCCCGATCGCCTTCGGGTTGGTGCGCTTCACCTCGGCGATGTCGAGGCCGAGCTGGAAGCCCGGTCGCCGCCAGTCCACCCACGCGACCCGGTCCCCGAAGCACTCCTTGGTCAGCGCCTCGCCGTCCGCGGCGGTGGCCAGCGCGATCCCGGAGTCCGGGTGCAGGTGGTCGATGTGCGGCGCGTCCACGAGTCCGTGCATCGCGGTGTCGATCGACGGCGCGGCGCCACCGCGGCCGTGCAGGCAGTAGTCGAAGGCCGCGACCATCTCGTCCTCGCGCTCGACGCCCGGGTAGACGTCCACGAGCGCCCGCAGCCGGTCGAGCCGGAGCACCGCGAGGCCGGCCTCGGTCAGCGTGCCCAGGTCACCTCCGGAGCCCTTCACCCAGAGCAGCTCGGTCGGCTCCGAGGTCACCGGGTCCGTCACGGTGCCCTTGGCGGAGGTGTTGCCGCCGGCGTAGTTGGTGTTGCGCGGGTCCGCCCCGAGCGCGTTGCTGCGGGCCACCAGCTCGGTTGCCGGATCGGGGGCCGTGCTGTTCGTCATCAGTTCCACCCTGCCTGCGAACCGCCCACGCGGTCCGCCTCGATCTGTTCCTGGTAGCCGCTGGCGAGGTAGGCCCGCATCGGGTCCGCGGGCAGTCCCCGCTGCTCCCGCCAGGCGGCGAGGTCGCGCCGTACGTCGGTGTAGAACGCGTCCATGAAGATCTCGTTCGCGAGCAGGACGTCGCCGTCCCGTCGCGCAGCGTCGAGTGCGGCGGTGTCGAGCAGCAGCGCCCGCGCCGTCATCTCCTGCACGTTGAGCACCGACCGGATCTGGCCGGGGATCTTCTTCTCGATGTTGTGGCACTGGTCGAGCATCAGGGCCACTCCACCGTTGGGGCTCCCGGGACCGAACCCGCCGCCGCGGACCACCTCGACGATGATCCGGAACAGCTGGTACGGGTCGGCGGCCCCGACGATCAGGTCGTCGTCGGCGTAGAAGCGGCTGTTGAAGTCGAACGAGCCGAGCTTCCCGAGCCGCAGCAGCTGGGCGACGATGAACTCGATGTTGGTGCCGGGCGCATGGTGGCCGGTGTCCAGGCAGACCATCGCCTTCGGTCCCAGGGCGGCGACGTGGACGTACGACGTGCCCCAGTCCGGGACGTCGGTGTGGTAGAACGCCGGCTCGAAGAACTTGTACTCGAGCACGAGGCGCTGCTCCTCGCCGAGCTGGTCGTAGATCGTCGCCAGCCCCTCGGCCAGCCAGTCCTGCCGGGCCCGCATGTCCCCCTGGCCGGGGTAGTTGGTGCCGTCGGCCAGCCAGATCTTCAGGTCGCGCGACCCGGTCTGGTTCATCACGTCGAGGCAGGCCAGGTTGTGCTCGACGGCCCGCTGCCGGACCTTCGGGTCTGCGTGGGTGAGGCTGCCGAGCTTGTAGTCGTCGTCCTGGAACGTGTTGGAGTTGATCGTGCCGAGTGCGACGCCCTGGTCCTCGGCGTACGACCGGAGCTTCCCGAAGTCGTCGACGAGGTCCCACGGGATGTGCAGCGCCACGGTCGGGGCCAGGCCGGTGAACCGGTGCACGGTCGCGGCGTCCGCGATCTTCTCCTCGACGGTGCGGGGCGTGCCGGGCGACCCGAACACCTTGAAGCGGGTGCCGGAGTTGCCGTAGGCCCAGGAGGGCACCTCGATGGCGAGCGGCTCGAGGCGGCCGGCGATGTCGGCGAACGTGGTCATCGGTTCTCCGTGTCGGGTTGGTGGGTGTGGGTGCCGGAGGTCAGCTCGACGTCCTTGTGGCCGGGCAGCCGGAGCACGCCGGTCACGCCGTCGGGCAGCGTCGTCTCGACGGTGAGCCGACCGTCGTCGACGCGCCAGCCGACCTCGACGCGGCCGTGCCGGGTGTCGAGGGCGGTGCGTGCGTGGGTGAGCCCGCCGCCGGGGCGCGGGGCGACCAGCACCCGGGAGTAGCCGGGCTCGAGCGGCGCGAGCCCGCCGACCGTGCGGTGCATCCAGTCCGCCACCGCGCCGAGGGCGTAGTGGTTGAAGGAGGTCATCTGGCCGGGGTTGATGGTGCCGTCGGGGAGCATCGAGTCCCACCGCTCCCAGACCGTGGTGGCGCCCATCGTCACCGGGTAGAGCCACGAGGGGCAGGTCCGCTCGAGCAGCAGCCGGTAGGCGTCGTCGAGGTGGCCGGTGAGGGTCAGCGCGTCGCACACGTACGGCGTGCCGGCGAACCCGGTGGCCACGTGGTAGCCGTTCTCGGCGACGAGCTCCGAGAGCCGCCGGCCGGCCTGCGCCGAGCCGTGGTCGTCGAGCAGCCCGAACACGATCGCCAGCGAGTAGACCGTGACCGCGTCGCTCTCGATGCTGCCGTCGTCGTGCACGTAGTGCTTGTGGAACGCGTCGCGCGTGCGGCTCGCGAGGTCGGCGAACGACGCCGCGTCATCCTCCCTGTCGAGCAGCTCGGCGGCCTCCGCGACGATGCGCGCGGACCGGTAGACGCAGGCCGTCGCCACGACGCCGTTGTCGGCCTTCGCGCGGATCGGGTCGTCCGGGGGCGCCTGCGGGTCGAGCCAGTCGCCGAACTGGAAGCCCTGGTCCCACAGGCCGGTCGGCGAGAGCAGCGACTCGACGCGGCGCACGTGCGCGGACATCGAGTCGTACTGCGCCTCGAGCACCGACAGGTCGCCGTACGCCTGCCACAGCGCCCACGGCACCCACACCGCCGCGTCGCTCCAGATCGCGGTGGACTCGGCGTCGGGGAAGTCGTTCGGCGGCGCGTACTTCAGCGCGTCGGGGACCACGAACGCCACCATCCCGTCGGCGGCCCGCTGCTCGAGCCCGACGTCGACCAGCCAGTCGCGCAGGAAGCCGTCCACGTCGTAGAGGAAGGCCGCCGTCGGCGCGAAGACCGCGATGTCGCCGGTCCAGCCGAGCCGCTCGTCGCGCTGCGGGCAGTCGATCGGCACGTCGAGGAAGTTTCCGCGCATCGACCAGACGACATTGTCGTGGAACCGGTCAA
>DASTGV010000244.1:0-4932 GCA_035718765.1 Nocardioidaceae bacterium | reverse complement strand
GAAGGTCGCGAGGTCGGTGTAGAGCCGGGTGACGCAGGCCAGCCCGGTCAGCGGATAGGTGCACTCCCGCACCAGCTTGGGCGACCCGTCCTTCGCGAAGAGGGTCATCATCACGAAGACCTGCTTGGCCCCGATGGCGAGGTCCATCGCGCCGCCGACCGCCGGGATCGCGCCGGCCGCGCCGGTGTGCCAGTTGGCCAGGTCGCCGGCGGCCGAGACCTGGAAGGCCCCGAGCACGCAGACGTCGAGGTGGCCGCCGCGCATCATCGCGAAGGAGTCGGCGTGGTGGAAGTAGGACGCCCCCGGGAGCTCCGTGACCGGCACCTTGCCGGCGTTGGTGAGGTCGGGGTCGACCTCGTCACCGACGGCCGCGGGTCCCATGCCGAGCATGCCGTTCTCGGTGTGCAGCACGACGCCGGAGCCGGGCGCGAGGTGGTCGGCGACCAGGGTGGGCTGGCCGATCCCGAGGTTGACGTAGGCGCCGTCGGGGATGTCGCGGGCCACGAGGGCCGCCATCTCGGCCTTGCTGAGCGGCCCGCGGTCGAGGTGCTCGACGCAGGGCCGGGTCCCGGTCGTGGTCATGCGGCCACCTCCGCGCTCACGACGCGGTCGACGTAGATCCCGGGTGTCACCACGACCTCCGGGTCGAGCGCGCCGACCTCGACCACGCGGGACACCTGCACGATCGAGGTGGTGGCCGCGGCGGCCATGACCGGCCCGAAGTTGCGGGCGGTCTTCCGGTACACGAGGTTGCCCATCCGGTCGGCGACGTGGGCGCCGACCAGCGCGACGTCACCCTTGATGGGGTACTCCAGGACGTACTCGCGCCCGTCGATCTCCCGGGTCTCCTTGCCGACGGCCAGCGGGGTGCCGACCCCCGTCGGGCAGAAGAACGCCCCGATGCCCGCACCCGCGGCCCGCATCCGCTCCGCGAGGTTGCCCTGGGGCACCACCTCGAGCTCGATCTCGCCGGCCCGGTACAGCCCGTCGAACACCCACGAGTCGGACTGACGCGGGAACGAGCAGACCATCTTGCGCACCCGCTTCGCCGCGAGCAGGGCGGCCAGCCCGGTGTCGCCGTTGCCCGCGTTGTTGGACACCACCGTGAGGTCGGTGGCGCCCTGCCGGATGAGCGCGTCGATGAGCTGGACGGGCATGCCGGCCATCCCGAACCCGCCGACGAGGACGGTCGAGCCGTCCGCGACGTCGGCGACGGCCTCGTCGTACGACGCACAGACCACGGTCACGCGACGTTCTCCAGCACTACCGCGAGGGCCTGGCCGACGCCGATGCAGATCGCCGCGACGCCCCAGCGGTCGCCGGACTCGACGAGCCGCTGCGCGAGCGTGCCGAGGATCCGGCCGCCGGAGGCACCGAGCGGGTGCCCGATCGCGACCGCACCGCCCTTGGTGTTCACGATCTCCGGGTCGACACCCCAGGCGTCGACGCAGGCCAGCGACTGCACGGCGAAGGCCTCGTTGAGCTCGACCGCGGAGACGTCGGCCCAGGAGATCCCGGCCCGGGCGAGCGCGCGGTCGGCGGCCTCGACGGGAGCGAAGCCGAACATCTGGGGCTCGAGCGCCGACACGCCGCGGCCGGCGACGCGGGCCACGGGGGCGCGGCCGATCCGGGCCGCTGCCGCCTCCGACCCGAGCAGCAGCGCGGAGGCGCCGTCGTTGAGCGGGGACGCGTTGCCGGCGGTGATGGTGCCGTCGGGCCGGAAGGACGGCTTGAGGCCGGCCAGCGTCTCGGGGGTGCTGCCGGGGCGGATGCTCTCGTCCCGCGCCAGGTCGGCGCCCGGCACCGGGTCGACGAGCGGGTCGTAGAAGCCGGCGTCCCAGGCGGCTGCCGCCAGCTGGTGCGAGCGGGCCGCGAACGCGTCCTGCCGGTCGCGGGAGATCGAGAACTTCTCCTGGAGCTGCTCGTTGGCCTCCCCCAGCGACACCGTCCACTCCGCCGGCATCCGCTCGTTGACCAGCCGCCAGCCCAGCGTCGTGGAGACCGCGGTGACGTTGCCGGCCGGGTAGGCCCGCGACGGCTTCGGCAGCACCCACGGCGCGCGCGTCATCGACTCCACCCCACCGGCGACGACGATGTCGGCGTCCCCCGACTCGACGGTGCGCGAGGCGATGATCGCGGCGTCCAGGGACGAGCCGCAGAGCCGGTTCACGGTGGTGGCCGGCACGGTGACCGGCAGGCCCGCCAGCAGCACGGCCATCCGCCCGACGTTGCGGTTGTCCTCGCCGGCACCGTTGGCGTTGCCCCAGACCACGTCGCCGACCAGGGCCGGGTCGAGGTCGGGCGCCCGTCCGAGCACGCCGGTCAGGGCGGTGGCGGCCAGGTCGTCGGGGCGTACGTCGGCCAGGGCACCGCCGAACCGGCCGAAGGGCGTGCGCGCCGCGGCGTACAGGAAGGCAGACGACATGCGGGGTTCCTCTCCTTGTTCGCAGAGCGAACGGTTGTTCTTTATACGAACTGATCCATCATACGGCTGACGGGGTCAGCCCTGCACGGCCAGCCGGACGTGCGTGTTGGGGCTGCCGTAGCCGTCGTACCCCCCGCGTCGCTCGAGAAGCTCGACGTAGAAGCCGGTGTCCAGCACGTCGGTGTAGACGTGCAGCAGCTCGCCCTCCCCGACCCGGTCGTAGAGCACCTGGTGCTCGCGCAGCAGTCCGACGAGCTCCTTGTCCAGGCCGAACCGCGCGACCAGGTCGACGTAGTAGTTGTCCGGCACCGGCATCAGCCGGACGCCCCGCGCGCGCAGGTCGCGCACCCGGGCGAGCAGGTCGTCGCAGGCGAACGCGACCTGGGTGATCCCCTCCCGCGGGAAGCGCGAGGCGACGTCCTCGACGTTCAGCACCAGCCGGGCGTCGCCCGCCGCGGGCCGCAGGGCCCGGCTCCGCAGCCGCCCCTGCGGCTCCCAGAACTCCTCGACGGGGGCCGGCACCAGCCCGAAGACGGTCCGGAGGAACCCCACCTCCTCGTTCAGCCGGTCGCCGGGCACGGCGATGCCGACGTGGTCGATGCCGAGCCAGCCGTCGCCGGGGCCGGCCTCCGGGTCCTCGACGAAGTCCTGCCGCCAGTCGTCGCTCTGCCCGGGGCTCGCGCTGACGAACACGTGCACCCCGGCGGGCGATGTGATGCCCGGCAGCAGCGCCTCCCCGTCGCCGCGGGTGCGGTCGACGGCGGGCCACAGCAGCGCCTTCGCCCGGGCCGCCACCGTCTCGACCTGGGGCGTGACCAGGCCGAGGGCGTGCCACGCGGTGCCGCCGGGGGTGTCGTTGAGGACCACGTGGGCGTCGCCGTTGCGCCACCAGGTCACCGGCTTGCTGCGGTGCCGCCCGGCCGGCACGAACCCGAGCGCGGCCAGCAGTCCCCGTGGCTGCCCGGACGCGGTCGGGTTCGCGAGCTCCAGGAAGGCCACGTCCGTGCGCTCCGGGGCGGGCGGGGCCGCCGTGACGGTCCCGGCCGCCGGACCGCCGAGGGTCGCGGCGAGCCGGTCCTCGAGGAAGACCAGGGACCGGTACCCGTCGCGGGCCGTGACCGCGGGGTCGGCCTCCCGCACGACGTCGCTGAAGACCTCCAGCGAGACCGGGCCGCGGTAGCCGGCCGCGAGCGTGGCGCCGACGACCCCGGCGACGTCGAGCGTGCCCTGTCCCGGGAAGCACCGGTGGTGCCGGCTCCACTCGAGGACGTCCATGTCGAGCAGGGGGCCGTCGGCCACCTGCAGGAAGCCGATCCGGTCGCCGGGGACCCCGGCCAGCGCGGCGCCGTCGTCACCGCGCGCGAGCATGTGGAACGTGTCCACCGCCACGGTCACGGCCGGGTGGTCGGCCCGGCGTACCGCCTCCCAGGCTTGGCCCACCCGGTTGACGTGCCGTCCCCAGGCCAACGCCTCGAAGGCCACGACCAGGCCCCGCTCGGCGGCCGCGGCGCCGAGCGCGTGCAGCTGCTCGGCCAGCAGGTCGACGTCGTCGACGGAGTCCGTACCCACGTGCGAGCAGGCCAGCACGACCGGCGCGCCGAGCTGCTCGGCCACCTCGAGCTTGGCCCGCACCCGACGGAGGGTCTCGGGGAACCGCCCGGGAGCCACGCCCGCGGCGTCGCGCACCGGCTGGAACAGGTCCACCGCCAGTCCGAGCTCCGCGCACCGCGCCGCCACCTCTTGCGGCGACACCGGGCAGGACACCAGGTCGTTGTCGAAGATCTCGACGCCGTCGAAGCCCGCATCGGCGATCACCGGCAGCTTGTCCAGGAGCCGGCCCCTGACCGACAGCGTCGCGATCCCCTTGCGCATCAGGCCGTCAGCTCCTCGAAGTGGCGGGTCATCCGGGCCGCGTCCGCGACCCGGCCCGTGAAGTACTCGAACGCGCCGACCGCCTGCTGCACCGCCATCCCGCCACCGGGGACGACGCGGCAGCCCCGTGCGCGGGCGAGCGCCACCAGCTCGGTCTCGAGCGGGAAGTACACGACGTCGGAGACCCAGAGCCGGTCCTCGACCAGACGCGCCGGCACGGACGTCCCGGGGTGGCCGTGCATCCCGACCGGGGTGGCGTTCACGACGCCCTCCGCGTCGGCCAGGGCCCGCTCGAGGTCGCCCGCGACGCTGACCCGGTCGTCGCCGAAGCGCTTGGCCAGCCGCACCACGCAGGCGTCCGCCCGGTTCCGGTCGCTGTCGATCACGGCCACGTGCTCGGCACCCTGCTCGAGCAGGCCGTACCCGACGGCGGCACCGGCGCCACCGGCGCCGACAAGGACCACCCGGTCCTCCACGGCGTCCGGCAGCACCTGGCGGAACGCCCGGCCGTAGCCGGACCAGTCGGTGTTGCGCCCCAGGGCCCGGCCGTCCCGGAAGACCACGGTGTTGACCGCGCCCAGGTCGGCGGCGTCCTCGGACAGCTCGTCGAGCAGCGGGATGACCGCCTGCTTGAA
>DASTGV010000243.1:0-2095 GCA_035718765.1 Nocardioidaceae bacterium | reverse complement strand
ACGTCGTCGGGCAGGACGTGCCGGCGATCGGCGTGCGAGAGCCACACGTTGTCGTAGCCGCCGAGCAGCCGGACCGGGGCCGGCTCGTCCCCGTCGGCGTACGGCGCGCCCGGTACGTCGTACCGCGTCCGGCCGTCCTCGCAGGCGACCTCGACCAGCTCGTCGCGGAGCGAGGCGAACACCGGCCCGAGCCGGGTGACGCGCGACCAGGTGGTCATGTCGGCGGCGGTGGCCGGGCCGTACGCCCGCAGGTAGCGCCGGACCAGGTCGGGCACGTCGGCCGGGGTCGCCGGCCGGCCCAGGTAGGTCTCGACGGTCTGGTACACCACGCCGCCGGACCGCCGCCACAGCCCTCGGGGCGGAACCTGCACGAGCGGCGCCCGCTCCCGGGCCTTGTGCGCGAGCGCGTCGGCCGGCACCCCGGGAAAGGCCTCGGCCAGCAGCTCGCCGAGCCGCTTGACCGGCAGCGGCCCCTCGGCCAGCAGCCGACGGCACGCGGCCACCAGGTCGTCGGCCGGGACGTCACGGGCGGGGCGGCTCGTCTGGCTGCCGTTGCTCTGCCGGTCCAGGGCCGGCTGCACCCACGGTCGCAGCGCGAGGGCGTCGTCGGGGGTGAGCACGTGGATGGTGCCGCGCAGGGTGAGGAGCCGCACCGCCTCCCGTCCGGCGAGCGCGCCGGACAGCTCCTCAGGGTCGAAGCCGTCGAGGCGGGCCGCGAGCGAGAGGTACGGCGACAGGTTCTCCTGCGCCTGCAGGCCGACGAGGTGCTCGACCATCGCCAGCGCCGGGACGGCCGTGCGCGCGAGCAGGTGCTGGCGCAGCAGCAGCGTCCGGTTGAGGTCCCGGCGGCTCAGCACCCGTCGACCCTAGAGGTCAGCGGCGGGCGTCCGTGAGCGCCATCCGCATGCCCTTGGCGTCCAGCCACGGGCCGTAGCCCGGGGTGTCCGGCTCGATGCGCCAGCTCTCCGCCAGCGGGCCCGCGTCGACCACGTCGAACCCGAGCTCGTCGATGAGCCGGGCGACGGTCGCCTTGGCCTCGGCGTCGTCGCCGGCGATCGCCAGGGCGCGGCGGTCGGGCGTACCCGCCGGCTGGGCGTGCTCGCCCAGGTGCGTGGACAGGATGTGGTTGAACGCCTTCACCACGTGCGAGGCGGGCAGGTGCGCCTGCAGCAGCCCGGAGGAGGTGGCCGCCTTCTCGTCGAGCTCGGCGATGTGCCCGTCCCGGGACGGGTAGTAGTTGTTCGTGTCGATGACGACCTTGCCGGCCAGCGGCTCGACGGGGACCTCCCGGTAGGCCTTGAGCGGGATGGTGACCACCACCAGGTCGCCGCGCTCGGCGGCGCCCTCGGAGGTGTCCGCGTCCGCGTGCGGACCGAGTGCGGCCACCACGTCGGTGAGCGTCTGCGGCCCGCGCGAGTTGCTCATCACCACGTCGTACCCGTGGTCGACCGCCAACCGTGCGACGGCCTGGCCGATGTTGCCCGCTCCGATGAAACCGATCGTCGTCATGGCAGACCCAACCGTCGCGCGTCCATGGCTGTTCCCGGCTCAGCGCACGGTGACGCGCTTGGTGTCCGAGACGGGACCGGAGCCCTCCCCGCCGGACACGTCCTCGTCGTGGACGACCAGCGTGTAGCTGCCCGGCGGCGCGGTCACCTCGAAGGAGAACGGCGACAGGGTGCAGCACTCGGCGGCGGTCGTGAACCCCTGTCTGACGACCGTGTCCCCGTCCTTGAGCTCCCACTGGACGTTCGCCTCGAAGGCGGCCGCCCGGCCGCTGACCGTGAACGGGCTGTCGACGGTGGCGCCGTCCGCGGGCGTGTCGATCTGCACCGGGGACTGCACGTCGTCGGCGGCCTGCGCGGTGACCCCCTGGGAGACGGGCTGGCCGAGCAGGGTGTCGGCGTGCGTGCCGTCGACGCTGAACTGCAGCGGGGCCCGGGCGCCGAGTGCGTCCTGGACGGTGTAGACCAGCTGCTGCAGCGCGAGCGGCCCGGTGCCGCTCCCGGCCGGCGTCGCCTCGAGGCCGGCCCCGGACAGCGCGACGGTCGCGGTGCCCTGGTCGCCGACGCCGTCGAAGCTCACGCCCGTCACC
>DASTGV010000242.1:0-7364 GCA_035718765.1 Nocardioidaceae bacterium | reverse complement strand
AGGTGGTGCCGGTTCGGCAGCCGCAGCCGCACCTCGTCGACCCCGGGGCAGGTGGACACGACGCGGGCGCCCATGGCGTAGAGGGTCTGCTGCAGCGAGCGGCTGTAGGTGTCGGTGAAGGCGGCCGTCAGCGCCGACCGGACCGCGTCGTACGACGCCTGCCAGTCGGCCTGCGGCGCGGCGTGCCGCCACCGGGCCTCGACCGAGGTGCACAGGATGCGGTCGTCGGTCTCGGGAAGCGTCGTGTACCTGTCGGTGGCGAAGCCTTGGAACTCCGAGCCCGTGGAGCTGAGCAGCACCAGGTCGCGCAGCCCGGACCGGACCCGGGTGCCCTGGGCGTCGTGCGTCACCGTCGTCGTGCGGGTCTCGCGGCCGGCCCGGGCGAACGAGTGGTCGGCCAACCGCTCCCAGTGGTGCTCGTCGACGGTCACCGTGGCCCGGTGCACCGCCCGCTGGGTGTCGACGAAGTGCCGGGCGAGCAGGGCGGCGAAGTCCTCCACCTGGTCGACCCCGTGCTCGCGCGCGAACGCGTAGACGGTGTTCTTCTGGGTGTCCGTGGGCAGCACCGCTCTGTTGTCGCCGACGAGGTGCACCTCGTCCAGGTCACCGGCGAGCGCGACGCTGACGGTGAGGTCGTGCAGCACGTGCCGGGGCCGGTCGCGGTCGACCTTCATCACGCGGATCTCGGCCTTGCCGTACTGGTTGTCCCCCAGGCGCGCACCCATGGTCACGAGCCCCGGTACGTCGAGTAGGCGAACGGGCTGAGCAGCAACGGCACATGGTGGTGCGCGTCGGCGTCGGTGACCTCGAAGACCACGACGACCTCGGGGTAGAACGTCGTGCTGCCCTGCGCGGCGAAGTAGTCGCCGCTGCCGAACACCAGCCGGTGCACGCCCCTCGTGGTGGCGGCGTCCCAGCCGGCGACCCGGCCGTCGTCGTCGGTGACCGCCTCGGCCACCGGCTCCCAGTCGCCGGTCGTCCGGCGCTCCCACCGGATCCCGACCCCGCGCGCCGGGGCGCCGCGGACAGCGTCGAGCACGTGGCTGGACAGGCTCATCCGTCCCCCACCAGCTTCAGCAGCCGGAGCCGGACGATCTCGGCGAGCTCCCGGCGTACGACGTCCCGCTCGGTGTCGTCGTCGTGGCCGAGCCGCTGCTCGAGCGCGGCCAGCATCTCCTCGGCGGACCGGCCGGCCGCCCGGATCAGGAAGACGTGCCCGAAGCGCTCCTCGTAGCAGCGGTTGCCCTCGGCGAGCCGCTCCTGCACGTCGGTGGCGACGGCGAGCGCGCCGGCCTGCTCGCTGCGCGACCAGCGGTCCTCGGTGGTGCTGCCGAGCCTGCGCTCGCCGATCCGCGCGTGCGCGGCGAGCGCCTGGTCGAGGGCGGCGTCGTCGAGGCCGAGCACGATCTCGTCGGAGAGGTCGAGGGCGGCCTTCGCCGAGGGGAACGGGCGGGCCTGGGACATCCGGCTGAGCCACGCGTCCGCGGCACAGCACGCGCGCAGCTGGTCGTCACTCGGGTCCTCGGCGTGCGTCATCCTCCCCCTTCCTCTCCGGCCTTCCTACCACTCCGCCGCGTCGTCGGAGGGGAAAATCAGGGGCACAGCTCGCCGAGGACGCGCAGCCGTGCCAGCCCGCCGTCGGGGAAGACGTCGAGCCGGACGTGGTCGACCGGGGTGGTGGCCGCGTCCCCGTCGACCCGCAGCACCTGCCGGGTGTCGGGCTGCACCTCGCCGCGCGGCAGCAGCGTCACCCAGCCGTCCGGTGCGCGGTCGCCCACGGGCTCCCCGACACATCCCCGGACGAGCACCTCCCCGGGGGCGTTGCCGAGGAAGCACGACGTGTCGACGACCAGGCGGCGGACGGTGCCCCGACCGGCCAGCCGCACCGTCACGTGGTCGTTGCCGGCGTCCCGGCGGCGCGCGTTCTCCCAGCCCTCGCCCGTGGTGCGCGCCCGACCCGGCATGAGCAGGTTGCGCGCCGAGGCGTAGAACGCGTCGGAGCAGTCGACCACGTCGCCGCCGTTCTCCAGCGCGGCCAGGTCGATGGTGCCGGTGAGCAGCGCCGGGTCCGGCACCGGACGGCCGTGCACGCGCAGCCGCGCGACGCCGCCGTCGGGGTGCAGCGTCAGCCGCACGTGCGTGCAGGTCGGCGACCCCTCGACCCCGAACGCGTTGGTCGCATCACCCTTGACCTCGGAGACCGGCACGAGCGGCTGCCAGCTCGCGCCGAGCAGCTCTCCCACCGACGGATAGCCGGCCAGGTCCACGCCGTCCACGCTCACCCGGGGCGGGTAGTTGCCGACGAAGTAGGCCGTGTCGACGACCACGCCGCTCACCGCGCCCCGCACACCGAGCCGCAGGATCGCCAGGTCGTTGCCGGGCGTGCGCCGACGTCGGGTCTCCCAGCCGTCGTACACCTTGCCGCGTGGGCCGAACGCGCTCGGGTCGTGGACGGGCGGGCCCGGCGTCACGAGGTTCTCCCGGGCGGCGAACAGGTCGTCGTTGGCGTACACGACACCGGCCCCCAGCGCGCGCGAGGCGAGGTTGGGCTGACCGGTGAAGTCGTCGCTCATCGGGGTCCTCCTCGGCGCAGCAGCCGCCCCCGTGGCGGCGCGTCCAGGTCGACCGGTCGCCCGGCCAGCCAGGTCTGGCGGACGACGCCGGTGAGCGTCCGTCCGGCGTACGGCGTGACCGGGTGCCGGTGCTCGAGCCGGGCCGGGTCGACGACGAACCTCTCGTCGGGCGCCAGCACGCACAGGTCCGCGTCGGCGCCCTCGGCGATCCGGCCCTTGTGCCACAGGTCGGCCCGGTCCGCGGGGGCGCCGGCCATCCAGCGCACCACGTCCGGGAGCCCGTACCCTCGCCGCCGGGCCTCGGTCCAGGTGGCGGCCAGACCCAGCTGGAGCGAGCTGACCCCGCCCCAGGCGTCGGCCAGACCGCGCGCACCGGTCGCCTTCAGCATGGCCGGACAGGGCGAGTGGTCCGACACGACCATGCCGAGCGTCCCGTCGCGCAGTCCGGCCCACAGACCGTCGCGGTTGTGGTCGTCGCGCAGCGGCGGGCAGCACTTGAAGGCGGCGTCGCCCTCAGGCGCGTCCGACGCGGTGAGGGTCAGGTAGTGCGGGCAGGTCTCGGCGGTGACCGGGACGCCGGCCTCGTGGGCGGCGCGTACGACGGGCAGGGCCGCCGCGGCCGCGAGGTGCACCACGTGGATGCGGCAGCCGGTGGCCCGTGACGCGGCGACCACCGCCTCGACCGCGACCAACTCGGCCACCGGCGGGCGGCTCGCGGCGAACCCGGCGTAGTCGTTGCCGGAGGGGACCGGCCGCAGGCTGTCGGGGTCCTCGGCGTGCACCAGCAGCAGCCCGCCGAACGACGCGACGGCCTCGGCGGCTCGGTGCAGGCCGGCCTCGTCGAGGGCGGGGAACTCCTCCACCCCCGAGTCGACCAGGAAGCACTTGAAGCCGAGCACGCCCTCGTCCCACAGCGGCAGGAGGTCGTGGGCGTTGCCGGGGACCGCGCCGCCCCAGAAGGCCACGTCGACGAAGCAGCGGCCCTCCGCTGCCGAGCGCTTCGCGGAGAGCGCCGCGACGTCGACGGTGGGTGGCACGCTGTTGAGCGGCATGTCGACGATGGTGGTCACCCCGCCGGCCGCAGCGGCCCGCGTGGCGTGCTCGAAGCCCTCCCAGTGCGCCCGGCCCGGGTCGTTGCAGTGCACGTGGGTGTCGACCAGGCCGGGCAGCAGCACCACGTCGTCGTCGAGCCGCACTCGCCGGCCCACGCGCGGCCGCGCACCGAACCCCTCCACGCCGACGATGCGACCGTCGCCCACCAGGACCGTGCAGCCCTGCTCCTGGCCGTCCACGACCGCGCGGGGCGCCTCGATGACCTGGTCCGGGGTCGGCATGTCGACGCCGTCAGGCCCGCGACGCGCGGTAGGCCCGCCAGCCGCCGTGCTCGGTGATCTCCTGGTGCCGGCCGCGCTCCTCGGGCCGCAGGATCATGCACAGCGCCGCGCGGCCGTCGTCGAGCTCCACCGCGCCGAGCTCGAGCTCGGCCGGCTCGTGCGGCAGGAAGGAGTCGCGCAGCACCTCGAGCGGTACGTCGTACAGCTCGCCACGGACGACGCCGCCGTCCTCCTCGACCGGCACCAGGCCCGGGAACTCGTCGCGCACCGAGAAGAAGCGGTACCGGGGCGCGGTCGCGACCTCACCCAGGAACGGGTGGTCAGCGATGGTGTGGTGGACCGCTCCCCCGCGCATGCCTTCTCCGTTGGTCATCAGCAGCACCATGCTCGGCAGCGTAGGTCACTGCGGCGGCCGGCGTCGGCGCTTGACGGAGCTGGTCGTACGCGTTCTCCGCCAGCGCGCTGGGCGTCACGCCACTGTCGCAGCGAGCCGCGCGACCGCGTCCGCCACGACCGGGCCGAACATGACCTCGTCGTTGTGGTCGGCCCCGCGGATCACCACGCGTTCGACCAGGGATCCAGCCTCGTCGGCCACCCGGGCGCTCAGCTCGGTCGGGACGACCGAGTCCCGGTCCCCGTAGATGACGGTCACCGGCACCTCGCTGACGGACAGAAGCGAGGTGACCGGGAACCTGTCCTTCAACAGCTGTCGCACGGGGAGCCACGGATAGTGGTGCGCGGCCACGTCGGCCAGCTCGGTGAACGGCGACCGCAGCACCACCCCGGCGGGCGGCCGTCGCGCCTGCAACGCCGCCACCACGCCCGCACCCAGCGACTCACCGAAGTAGATCGTCCGCTCTGCCGGGTAGCCCAGCTCCTCGAGCGCCAGTGCGGCGGCCAGGGCGTCCCTGGCGAGCCCATCCTCGCTCGGGCTGCCCGGGTTGCCCCCGTAGCCGCGGTAGTCCATCAGGAGCACCGAGAGCCCGCGGCGGCTCAGCTCGGTCGCCAGACCCGCCCGACCCGACCGGTTCCCACCGTTGCCAGGCGCGACGAGCACGGCCAGCTGCAGGTCCGCGGCCGGGCTGGCGGGCATGAACCACGCACCCAACGCCAGTCCGTCGGACGTGTGCAGCGTGAGGTCGCGAGCACCCCGGATCACCTCGCCGGCCGGCGGGACCGGCGTCGGGTCCGGGAAGTAGATCAGCTGCCGCTGCAGCGCCGTCAACATGCCGACCGCCACCCCCACCAAGAGCACGAGCCCGAGCACGATCCCTCTTCTGGACCGCGCCTGCGTGACCATCCCTCATGCTGTCCCCGCGGCGTCGCTCCCACAACGCCGGGCTCAGTCGGCGGCAGCAGCAGCGATGATCTCCAGCGGCTCGTCGATCCGTCCCGGGCATGCCCATGCGGAAGAAGGTCTGCTGGCGGACCACACCCGAGGAGAGCCAGACCCGGTTGCACCCGGCCGTAGTTCTGATGGGGGCACCGGTCCAGTCCGGAGCCGGTTGATAGGCGCGGGTCGTTTTGTCCAGTCCCGCTGGGCAACGATTGGTCACGGGGTACCTGGTGCGGCATCCGACCCGCACCGAGCTCGGGCGACAGGAGACCGACCGGTGACCCTACAAACCACAGCACAGTGCTCCCCGGCAGTGCACACCTTCTATGCCAGCGACATGGACGCGAAGGCCATGGCGCACGCGAAGTCCCGGGACGGACTGTTCTATCTGTCCGAGAAGTGCTCCGCGTGCTCGGGCTGGCGGCTGAGAAGGATCTCCTGACAGACCACCGTCGGGCGGGTGTGCAGCGTTACGCCCTTGACCTGACGGCGGCATCTCGTCAGTCATTCTGGTCGCCGCGCTGCTGGTGACGAGGCCTGCGGCGACGGCAGGCCGGAAGGCAGATGTGCCCGGCCTGAGCCTCCACGCGTGGCAAGCTACACGGGTTCACCACCAACGGGGGTCTCGTGCACGAGGGCATCTACGAGTCGCTGGTCACCCAGGCTCTGTCGCGTCAGCTGAGCACACTCGAGGAGATCGAACGGTCCTTCCGCACCGTCGACGAGGCCGACCAGCCGCAGGTCCTTGCCCGACACATCGCGCACGTCATGGAGCGGGCACTCGCTGACGCGAAGGACACCGCCGCAAGGGTGCGCCTCGTCAATGACGTCCTTCGACAGCTGTCGGAGCCGGAGCAGGGCCTCGAGGACCGGGTACAACAGCTCACTCGCCTGGTGTCGAGATCTCGACCGGGTGTCGCGTCCATCGGTGATACGCGTCCCACCACTCCGCTCTCAGACGCCGCGCTTCTCACGAACGCGCACGGCGAGCCATCCCTCGGGGCGGAGCTTCGCGCGGAGCTCGAGAGCGCCGACGCGGTCGACCTCCTGTGCGCGTTCGTCAAATGGCACGGCATCCGGGTTCTCGAGCCTGAGCTGCGTCGCCTCGGCGAGCGAGGCGTCCGGCTCCGCGTCGTCACCACCACCTACATGGGTGCTACCGAACGTTCCGCTCTCGATCGGCTCGTCCGCGAGTTCGGCGCCGAGGTGAAGATCCAGTACGACGCGCTGCGCACCCGCCTCCACGCCAAGGCATGGCTCTTCCGGCGCGACACCGGCTTCGACACGGCCTACGTCGGTTCGTCGAACCTGTCGCGAAGTGCCTTGCTCGAGGGCGTCGAGTGGAACGTTCGGCTGTCCCGAGTCGCCACCGCGAACCTGCTCCAGAAGTTCGAGGCGACCTTCGACACCTACTGGAACGACGCGACCTTCGAGACCTACGACCCGGACCGGGATCGTGACCGTCTCGACGACGCGCTCGCGGAGGCGTCGGGCCGCCGCGAGCACAACCGAGTAACGCTCACCCTTTCGGGACTGGAGGTCCGCCCCTACGCGTACCAGCAGGAGATGTTGGAGTCGCTCGACGTCGAGCGCACCGTCCACAACCGCCATCGCAACCTGGTTGTTGCCGCAACCGGCACGGGTAAGACAGTGATCGCCGCCCTCGACTACCGCGGGTTGTGCAACAACAAGGCCACAGACCGCCCGTCGCTCCTGTTCGTGGCACACCGTCGGGAGATCCTCGAGCAGTCGCTGCGCACCTACCGGGAGGTACTTGCGGACCCCTCCTTCGGCGAGCTCTACGTCGGTGGTGCTCGACCCGAGCGCTGGCGTCACGTCTTTGCCAGTGTCCAGTCGCTGACGGCCTACGGCGTCGACAACATCCCAGCCGAGGCGTACGACATCGTGGTCATCGACGAGTTCCACCATGCTCAGGCAGCGACCTACCGGCGGCTCATCGACCATCTCGCACCGCGCGAGCTCGTCGGACTCACGGCAACTCCCGAGCGCGCGGACGGAGTCGACGTACGGGCGTTCTTCGATGGCCGCACGGCGGCGGAGCTTCGACTCTGGGAGGCGTTGAGCGCCGACCTGTTGTGTCCCTTCCACTATTTCGGTGTC
>DASTGV010000241.1:0-4493 GCA_035718765.1 Nocardioidaceae bacterium | reverse complement strand
TGACGCCGGTGTAGAAGACCCCGTCGAAGCGCCGGTCGCGGCTCTTCACGGCCCGGTAGCACGCCTCGGTGTCCTCGATGTCCATGCGTCGATCCTGCCGCACGCCACCGACACTCGCTGGCGGAAATCGGACACGACCGTCAGGGGTTCTGAAACGACGGAACCGGCCCCGCGTGCGGGGCCGGTTCCGGCTGCTTCGTGTGTACCCCCGACCGGATTCGAACCGGCGCTACCGCCCTGCGCAGAGCGCGGCGTGCGAGGCCCCGTGAACGACGAAACCGGCCTCATCACTGAGGCCGGTTCCGGCTGTTTCGTGTGTACCCCCGACCGGATTCGAACCGGCGCTACCGCCTTGAGAGGGCGGCGTGCTAGGCCACTACACAACGGGGGCGAGAGCGGACGAGACTCTAGCGAAAGCGAGAGATCACAGTCCAATCGCGGTGCTGCTTGAGCTGTTCTGACGTGCTCGCTGGGGTACTAGGACTCGAACCTAGACTAACTGGACCAGAACCAGTCGGGCTGCCAATTACCCCATACCCCATGGGTGCGCTCCTTGCGAAGCCCGGACGAGAATACACGTCCCGCTCGTAGCCACCAAAACGGATGAGCGGCCTCACGGAGCACCGTGAGCAGCCTCACGTCAGGCGGTCGCGAGGCTCCCGTCGACGGGCCCCGAGGACGCCGGACCGGGCTCCGTGGCCGGCGGCCGGGTGCGGGTCTGCAGGCCCATCCGGCGGGCGACGTAGAGCACCAGAGCGGCGTACACGACGGACTGGGTCACGGTGAGCACGATGTTCCACCAGCTCGCCTCGGAGACGTTCAGGGTCTCCGAGAGGTTGCCGTAGGAGAGCGCCAGCCCGAAGGCCAGGAAGTTGTTCAGCACGTGCAGGGCGATGCCCGCCTCCAGGCCGCCGGTGCGGGTGACCAGCCACGCCGCGATCAGGCCGAACGCGAGGCGGTCGAAGAAGAGCGGGAAGTTCTGGGCGCCGTGCGCGAGCGCGAACAGCAGGCCGGTGGTGCCGATGGCCACCCACTTGTTGCCGAACAGCGAGCCGACCGCCTGCAGGAGGTACCCGCGGAAGAGGTACTCCTCCCCCGCCGCCTGCAGCGGCGTGGTGAGCAGCACGACGACAGCAGCGATGGCCGTGGACGTGGTGAAGTCGTTCAGCTTGCCGCCGACGCCGCTGCTGTCACCGGGCAGCACCGAGCCGACGAGGACCTGCGCCGCGAGCGCGACGGCGGCGAGCCCGAGGCAGATCGCGAAGAACCGCCACCGCATGCGGGGTACGACGGACGTCAGCCACCTCGGACGCAGGTTGTGCACCACCCGCATCACGAACCAGGTGACGAGGATCATGGACGCGAGCCCCAGGTTGAGGCCGAGCAGGACCTCGGGACCGACGTGCGACAGGTCCGCGCTGGCCATGAAGTTGTCGATCCACGACCCGCTCTCGAAGGCCGCGAAGATGCCCGCGATCACGATGTAGACCATCGCGGTCACCACGAAGAACCCGACGACCACGATGAGGATGCCGACGACGGGCTTCCACGGCGCGTAGGTCCAGGTGCGCAGCATCCGGTGGTAGGGCGTGGGCTCCGGGTGCGGGAACGTCATGTCCCGCCGCGGCGCCGGCGCGTAGCCGGGCACGTAGGCCGACCCGTAGGCCGGGACGGGGGCCGGGGCCGGACCGCCCGGCGGCTGCACCGGCCCGGGGCCGGGGTACGGCTGGTCCGTCATCGCTCCACCACTTCCTCGTGGGCACGGCCTGCCGTGCTCCGCCTCGTGTCCGAGGACCCCCGAGGTTCCCCGTCTTCCAGTGTCGCAGTCCGCAGCCGGGCGCCTGGTGGTTTTGCGCCGGATCCGGCTAGGACTGCTGCGCGCTCGCCAGCCGGGCCAGCGACCGCTCCCGTCCGAGCAGCTCGAGCGACTCGAACAAGGGAGGTGATACCCGCCGGCCCGTGATCGCAACCCGCACCGGGCCGAACGCGTTGCGCGGCTTGAGCCCCAGGCCCTCGACGAGCGCCTCGCGCAGCGCCTCGTCGATCGCGGCGGTGTCCCAGGTACCGAGCTCGGCGAGCGCGTCGTGCGCGGCCTTGGCGACCCCGCGTCCGTTCTCGTCGAGCAGCTTCGCGGCGTCGGCCGGGTCCCGCTCGAACGACGCCTCGTCGACCAGCAGGAAGCCGAGCATGTCGACCGCCTCGGTCAGCTTGCCCATCCGCTCCTGGACCAGCGGGATCGCCGACCGCAGCAGGGCCTGCTGCTCCGGCGTCGGCTCGTCGCCCACCAGCCCCGCGCGGCGCAGGTAGGGCAGCACCCGCTGGTACAGCTCGTCGGCGCTGAGCAGCCGCATGTGCGCGGCGTTGATCGCCTCGCACTTCTTCAGGTCGAAGCGGGCTGGGTTCGGGTTGACCCGGCCGATCTCGAACGCCTGCACCATCTCCTCGAGGGTGAAGACGTCGCGGTCCTCGGCGATGGCCCAGCCGAGCAGCGCCATGTAGTTGAGCAGCCCCTCGGGCAGGAAGCCGGCGTCGCGGTAGCCGAGCGCGTTCGCCTCCGGGTCGCGCTTGGACAGCTTCTTGTTGCCCTGCCCCATGACGTAGGGCAGGTGGCCGAACAGCGGTGTGCGCCCGTTGCCGACACCGATCTCGGCGAGCGCGTCGTAGAGCGCGATCTGGCGCGGCGTCGAGGACAGCAGGTCCTCGCCGCGCAGGACGTGGGTGATCTCCATCAGCGCGTCGTCGACCGGGTTCACCAGGGTGTACAGCGGGTCCCCGCTGGCCCGCACGAGCACGTAGTCCGGGACGTGCTCGGGCTGGAAGGTGATGTCGCCGCGGACCAGGTCGGTGAAGGTGATCGCGCGGCCGGGCATCCGGAACCGCAGCGCGGGCCTCCGTCCCTCGGCCTCGTACGCCGCGACCTGCTCGGCCGTGAGGGCACGGCAATGGCCGTCGTACCCGGGCGCACGCCCTTCCGAGCGGGCCTTCTGGTTGCGCTCGTCGAGCTCCTCGGCGGAGCAGTAGCAGTGGTAGGCGCGGCCGGACTCGTGCAGCCTGGCGGCGACGTCGGCGTAGATGCCGAAGCGCTCGGACTGCAGGTAGGGCCCGTGGTCACCGCCGACCTCGGGACCCTCGTCCCAGGTCAGCCCGAGCCAGTGGAACAGGTCGAGCAGGTTGTCGTAGGACTCCTGGGTGTTGCGTGCGACGTCCGTGTCCTCGATCCGGAACACGAACGTGCCGCCGTGGTGCCGCGCGAAGGCCCAGTTGTAGAGCGCCGTGCGGACCAGGCCGACGTGCGGGCTGCCGGTCGGCGAGGGCGCCATGCGCACCCGGACGGGGGACGCCGGGGCGTCAGTCACGAGAAACCACCTTGCTGGTCAGGGATCCGATGCCGGCGACGGTCACCTCGACCTCGTCGCCGACCTGCATGGGACCGACGCCCTCGGGGGTGCCGGTGAGGATCACGTCGCCGGGCAGCAGCGTCATCACGCTGGAGACGTAGGCGACGAGGGCGGGGACGTCGAACACCATGTCCTTGGTGCTGCCGTCCTGGACGAGGTCGCCGTTGAGGTGCGTGGTGACCTTGAGGTCGGAGGTGTCGAGCTCGGTCTCGATCCACGGCCCGAGCGGGCAGAACGAGTCGAAGCCCTTGGCGCGGGTGAACTGCACGTCGCCGCGCTGCAGGTCGCGGGCGGTGACGTCGTTGGCCACGGTGTAGCCGTAGACGACGTCGGCGACGCGCTCCGGGGTGACGTCGCGGCAGATGCGGCCGATGACGACGGCCAGCTCGCCCTCGTAGTGCACCTCGGAGGACTGGCGCGGGTAGAACACCGGGTCGCCGGGGCCGACGACCGAGGTGTTCGGCTTGAGGAACATCAGCGGCTCGGCGGGCACGTCGCCGCCCATCTCGGCCGCGTGCGCGGCGTAGTTCTTGCCGATGCCGACGACCTTGCTGCGCGGGATGACCGGCGCCAGCAGCCGTACGTCGGCGAGCGGGATCTCGGTGTCGGTCAGCTGGACGCCGACGTAGAGCGGGTCGCCCGCCAGCGCGACGATCTTCGCGTCGTCGGCCGGGATGCCGAGCTCGTCGACGTCGCCCGTGACGACGCCGTACTGGGGCTCCTCACCGGTGGTGAACCTTGCGATGCGCACGGGCCCGAGCCTACCGGCGGGCCGGGCGCCGGCCCCTGCCTACCCTGGTGCCTGTGGAAACGCTCGCACCGGCCGTCTGGCAGGCCCGCCGGGCCGCGCACCAGGAGCGCGTGGACGCCTGGGTCGGGCCACATCTCGAGCGGCGGCGGCAGGGCGTCGCGCACCCCGTCGAGGACTTCCTGTTCGGCTACTACGCACAGCGTCCGGCGGCGCTGCGCCGGTGGCACCCGGGCTTCGGCGTGCGGCTGGCCGAGGGCGCGCCGTACGCCGGGCTGAAGGGGTACGCCGTCCGGGGCGGTGTCGCGGCGGTGAGCGAGCAGCACCTGGTCTCGCAGCGGCCCTGG
>DASTGV010000240.1:0-4226 GCA_035718765.1 Nocardioidaceae bacterium | reverse complement strand
CGGGCCCTCGTCGGCCTGCAGGAGCTCCTCCTCCGGCACGCCGAGGCGTCGCGCGATCTCCCGGACCATCTTCTCCGAGGGGGTGCGCTTGCCCGACTCGATCAGCGACACGTAGCCGGAGCTGATCCCGTCGCCGCACAGCGCGGTCTGGGTCATGCCCTTGGAGATGCGCAGGTCGCGGATCCGGGTGCCGATCGTGCTCATGCGCACAATGGTAGGAGTCTTTACGAGTGAGTAAGAACCCTTTTCCCGAAATGTCCGATTTAGGTAAAGCTCCGGATCAGCCCTTGCAGCAAAGAACGACGCTGGTGCTGACCTTGCCGCCGGCGTTGGAGGAGGCCTGAGCGGGGGCGATTCCGACCGCGAGGATGGCGACGACTCCGGCAACGGCGAGGCGCTTGGCAGTACGCATTTCTATCTCCCAGGTAAAGAAATCTTACAAATTAGTAAGAATGAGTGTAAGGACTCTGACCGTTCGGGGGATGCGAAATGCAGTAAAAACTCACTCAAAGAGCAAGAAAACCCGAGGTCAGGCCGACCCGGGTGACCGCCGCCTTCGACGCCGTCAGACCCCTGGGAGCTGTTGCCGGCGCAGTAAGAATGCCGCGTAAGGGTAAAGCGGGGGTAAAGCCGCCGGTCTAGACAGATTGTCCCCAGCAAGGGGCTGCGCCGTGGACGGCGCAGGCCCCCGCACGTGTAGTGCGAGGGCCTGCGTGGGATTCCACTCGGTCGGGCTGACAGGATTTGAACCTGCGGCCTCCTCGTCCCGAACGAGGCGCGCTACCAAGCTGCGCCACAGCCCGAGGGCGGAGTCACTCTAGCCGACGGCCCGCTCGCCCACGAAACCGGGACGGGCGGTGAGTGTCAGCAGCGTCGCCTCCGGCCGGCAGCAGAAGCGCACCGGCGCGTACGGCGAGGTCCCGAGCCCCGCCGAGACGTGCAGCCAGGAGCTCCCGGGTGCACCGTCGGGGGCGCCGGCGGGGTGCCGGTGCAGGCCCTTGGCGCGCCGGGTGTCCAGGTCGCAGTTGGTGACGAGGGCGCCGACGCCCGGCAGGCAGAGCTGGCCGCCGTGCGTGTGCCCGGCCAGGACCGCCTCGTACCCGTCCGCGGCGAACTGGTCGAGCACCCGCAGGTACGGCGCGTGGGTGACGCCCATGCGTACGTCGGCGTCGGGGTCCGCGGCACCCGCGACCGCCGCCAGGTCGTCGTACCCGAGGTGCGGGTCGTCCACCCCGGCGAAGGCGAACCGGGTGCCCCTCACCGTCAGGGTGGTCCGGCGGTTCGTCAGGTCCAGCCAGCCGCGGTCCTCGAGGCTGTCGCGCAGGTCGCCGTACGGCAGCTTCGGGCTCTGGGTGTTGCGCTGCCCGTCGTCCGGCAGCAGGTAGCGCACCGGGTTGCGGAGCGTGGGCGCGAAGTAGTCGTTCGAGCCGAACACGAAGACGCCCGGGACGTCGAGCAGGTCCCGGAAGGCGTCGAGCACCGCGGGGACGGCCTCCATGTGGGCCAGGTTGTCGCCGGTGTCGACGACCAGGTCCGGCTCGAGGTCGGCCAGCGACTGCACCCAGGCGCGCTTGCGGGACTGGGTCGGCGTCAGGTGCAGGTCGGAGAGGTGCAGCACCCGCAACGGGCCGTGCCCGGGAGGCAGGACCGGCAAGGTGGCCCTGCGCAGGGCGAACCAGCGGACCTCGACTCCCGCGGCGTACGCCAGGGCACCGGCGCCCGCGAGCGCGGCCGCGCCGGTCAGGCGGGCGGCGGCGCGCAGCGGACGATGCGGGCGAGTGGGCGACCTGCGGGACATAACCCCCAGGTTGCCACAGGCGTCGCGACGAGCCGGCGACGGCAAACCGGTGGCGGCCGGCTGCGACAATGACCAGGTGAGTGACCTCAAGGACCGCCTCCGCACCGACCTGACCAGCGCCATCAAGGCACGCGACAGCCTGCGCTCCTCGACCCTGCGCATGGTGCTGTCCGCGATCACCAACGCCGAGGTGGCCGGCAAGGAGCAGCGCGAGCTCAGCGACGACGACGTCGTCGGCGTGCTCAGCACCGAGGCGAAGAAGCGCCGCGAGGCCGCCGACGCCTTCGAGGAGGCCGGCCGCGCGGACAGCGCCGCCAAGGAGCGCTCCGAGGCCGAGGTCATCACCGAGTACCTCCCCGCCCAGCTCAGCGAGGCGGAGATCGCCGACCTGGTCACGGCCACCATCGCGTCCCTGGGTGCGCGCGAGGAGGGCATGCGCGCCATGGGGAAGGTCATGGGCGCCCTGCAGCCGCAGGTCAAGGGGCGCGCCGACGGCGGTGCGGTCGCCGCGGAGGTGCGCCGCCAGCTCGGCTGACCCGAGCCCAGGGGCGAGGGGCTAGTGGCCCTTCCCCTTGCCGTGGCCCTTCTTCCCACCGCCGCCGCCGTTACCGCCGCCGCCCTGCTTCTGCGGCTGCTGCGGCTGCTGCGGCTGGGGGGCGACGTACGGCGTGCCGTCGGAGACGTAGATCGTCACGGTCGTCCCGGTGGGCGCGGTGGATCCCGAGCCCGGGCTCAGGTACGCCGCGGTGCCGGCCGGGTAGCCGCTGTCCACCGTGGGGCCGACGACCGGGGTGAAGCCGGCCTTGCGGAGAGCCGTCGCGGCGGCGTCGGTGCCCATCCCGCCCACCGAGGGGACGATCGCGGACTGGCCGGCGATGGTCTGCGGGTTGGGGGAGGTGAAGTCGGTGTCCGGGAGGTACTGCTGGATCACCTTCATCGCGTCGCCCCACATCGGGCCGGCCGTCGTCGAGCCGTGCGCACCCTGGATGTAGACCCCGCCGACCGTCTGGCCGTTGAGCGAGAGCGGGTGGCCCTTGGAGTTCGCGCCCGCGATCATCGCGGCGGTCGCGAGGTTCGGGGTGTAGCCGTCGAACCAGACCGCCTTGTTGTCGCTCGTGGTGCCGGTCTTGCCGGCGGACGGCTGCGCGAGGGCCAGGCCGGCGTCGTACCCGAAGCCGCCGGGCTCCTGCACGCCGCGCAGGATGTCGTTGACGGCGTCGGCGACGTCGGTCTTCAACAGCTGCTGGCACTTCGACGGGTAGTCCTCGATGGTCTTGCCGTTGGCGTTCAGCACCGTGGTGACGGGCCGCGGCTCGCAGAACTTGCCGCGCGCGCCGAAGGTCGCGTATACGCCCGCCATGGTCAGCGGGTCGACGTCGGTGACTCCGAGCGTGAACGGCCCGACGACGTCACGGTCGGGGACCGACACGCCCATCTTCTTGGCCAGCGTGGTGGGGCCGCACAGACCGGTGCGCTCCTCGAGCTGGGCGAAGAACGTGTTCACCGACAGCTGGGTGCCCTTGTAGAGGTCGAACGTGCCGCTCCCGGTGGAGTTCTGCGGGCTCCAGACGTCCGCGCTCTTCAGCCAGTGGCCGTTGCAGACCCGGTAGCGGTTCTCCGGGATCGAGATGCTCTGCGGCGAGGAGATCTGGGTGGACAGCGGGATGCCCTGGGTGATCGCGGTCGACAGCACGAAGGCCTTGAAGGTCGAGCCGGCCTGGAAGCCGTTGGCGTCGCCGTACTTCTTCGGGACGACGTAGTTGAGGTACGTCTCACCCTTCTTCTTGTTGCTGCCCATCGGCCGCGACTGGGAGAGGGCGCGGACCTCGCCGGTGCCGGGCTCGACCATCGCGAGCCCGCCGATGGCCTGGTCGGTCGGGTGGACGTGGTTCCGCACCGAGTTGTCGGCCGCACGCTGGAAGCGCAGGTCGACCGTCGTCTTGATCGTGAGGCCGCCACTGAACAGCAGGCGGCGACGGTCGTCGACGGTCTTGCCGAGGCTCGGGTCGGCCAGGAGGTACTGGACGGCGTAGTCGCAGAAGAACGGGGCGGGGGAGGAGACGCACCCGTTGTTGGTCGCGGTGACCTTGAGGCCGAGGTTCTGCGACTCCGCCTGGCGCGCCTCCGACTGCGAGACCACGTTGAGCTGGGCCATCCGCGCGAGCACCGTGTCGCGGCGCTCCTTGGCCCGCGCGGGGTTGTTGGTCGGGTCGTAGCCGGTCGGGTTCTTGACCAGGCCGGCGAGCACGGCGGACTGTCGCAGGTTGAGGTCCTTGGCGTTGACGTCGAAGTAGTGGCGCGCCGCGGACTGGATGCCGTAGGCGCCGTCGCCGAAGTAGGCGATGTTGAGGTAGCGCTCCAGGATCTGTTGCTTGGTCAGGGTCTTCTCGAGCGCCAGCGCATAGCGCGCCTCACGTGCCTTGCGGGC
>DASTGV010000239.1:0-10538 GCA_035718765.1 Nocardioidaceae bacterium | reverse complement strand
CTCCAGCGAGGAGCTGGCCACCGCGGCCGGCGTGAACAGCGCCAAGCTCCGCAAGGACCTCTCCTACCTCGGCTCCTACGGCACCCGCGGCGTCGGGTACGACGTGGAGTACCTCCGCTACCAGATCGCCCGCGAGATCGGGGTCACCCAGGACTGGCCGGTCGTCATCGTCGGCATCGGCAACCTGGGCCACGCCCTCGCCAACTACAGCGGCTTCTCCTCGCGCGGCTTCCGGATCGTCGCGCTGCTCGACGCCGATCCCGCGCGGCAGGGTGAGGACGTCGGCGGCCTCGGCGTCCGCGACTTCGACGAGCTCGAGGCCCTGGTCGAGCGGCACGGCGTGGCGATCGGCGTGATCGCCACCCCGGCGGTCGCGGCCCAGGCCGTGTGCGACCGGCTGGTCGCGGCGGGTGTCACCAGCATCCTGAACTTCGCGCCGGCCGTGCTGTCGGTGCCCGACGGGGTCGACGTGCGCAAGGTCGACCTGTCCATCGAGCTGCAGATCCTCGCCTACCACGAGCAGCGCAAGGCGCTCGCGGAGCACGGCGTCGACGGCATCGAGCTGGACGGGGTGGTCGGGGCATGAGCACCCCAACGAGATCGCTCCGCTCCACGTCCGCCGGGGGCGTCGCATGAGCGTGCTGGTGGTGGGGGTCTCCCACAAGACCGCGCCGGTCGCGGTGCTCGAGCGGCTCGCGCTCGACGCCGCCGGCGTCGACAAGCTGGTGCACAACGTGATGGCGTGCGAGCACGTCCTGGAGACGACCGTCCTGACCACGTGCAACCGGATCGAGGTGTACGCCGAGGTCGACCGCTTCCACGGCAGCGTCGAGGCGGTCTCGCGGCTGCTGTGCGAGATCGCGGACGAGGCCCCCGAGGACGTGGTGCCGCACCTCTACGTCCACTACGACGACGGCGCCGTGTCCCACGCCTTCGGGGTGGCCGCCGGCCTGGACTCCATGGTCGTCGGGGAGAGCCAGATCCTCGGGCAGGTGCGCAACGCGCTCCGGGTCGGCCAGGAGGCCGGCACCGTCGGTCCGGCGCTCAACGTGCTCTTCCAGCAGTCCCTGCGGGTCGGCAAGCGCGTGCACGCGGAGACCGACGTGCAGCAGGCCGCGCCCTCCCTGGTCTCGCTGGCGCTCGACCGGGCGGCCGCCGAGATCGGTCCGGTCGCGGACAAGCGCGTCCTGGTCGTCGGCGCCGGGTCGATGGCCGGCCTCGCGGTGGCCACGGTGAGCCGCCTCGGCGCCGCCGAGGTGGTGGTCGCCAGCCGCACCGACGCCCGCGCCCGCCGCCTCGCCGAGCAGTACGACGGGCGGGCGGTCCCGCTCACCGCGGTGCAGGAGGCGCTGGTCGACACCGACCTGCTGATCTCGTGCACCGGCGCCACCGGCGTGGTCCTGCCGCTGGCCGTCGTGGCCGCCGCCCGGGACGGCGCCCGGCGTCCGCTCGCCGTCATCGACCTGGCCCTGCCGCACGACGTCGACCCGTCGGTCGCCGACCTCCCCGGCGTCTCGCTGTTCGGGCTGGCCCGGCTGGCCGAGGAGGTCAACGAGGGCGAGGGCGCGACCGACATCGCGGCGGTCCGCGAGATCGTCACGCAGGAGATCACCGCGTTCCTGGCCGCGCGCCGCTCCGCCACCGTCACCCCGACCGTCGTCGCGCTCCGCACGATGGCGACCGGCATCGTCGAGGCCGAGATGCAGCGGCTGGCCAGCCGGCTGCCGGAGCTCGACCCCGACGTCCGGGCGGAGGTGGAGCAGGCCGTCCGCCGGGTCGCCGACAAGCTCCTGCACCAGCCGACGGTGCGGGTCAAGGAGCTCGCCAACGAGGACGGCGCGGTGTCCTACGCCGCCGCGCTGGCCGAGCTGTTCTCGCTCGACCCCGACGCCGTCGAGGCCGTCACCCGGGCGGAGGGGATGCGTTGATCACCCCGATGAACGTCCCTACGACCGGCCCGATCCGCGTGGGCACCCGCCGCTCGCTGCTCGCCCGCACCCAGTCCGAGCAGGTCGCCGCCGCGCTGCGCGCGGCGCTCGGCCGCGACGTGACGCTCGTCGAGGTGACCACCGAGGGCGACGTGTCCTCCGCGCCGCTGGCCTCCCTCGGCGGCACCGGCGTGTTCGTGAGCGCGCTGCGCGACGCCCTGCTGCGCGGCGAGGTCGACCTCGCGGTGCACTCCCTCAAGGACCTGCCCACCACCCCCGACGAGCGGATCACCCTGGCCGCCGTACCCCTCCGGGAGGACCCGCGCGACGTCGTCGTCGCCCGCGACGGCCTCACGCTGGGCGAGTTGCCGGCCGGTGCCCGCATCGGCACCGGGTCGCCGCGCCGGGCCGCGCAGCTGCGCGCGCTCGGTCTCGGTTTCGACGTGGTCGGAATCCGTGGCAACGTGGACACCAGGATCGGCAAGGTCGCCTCCGGTGACGTCGACGCGGTCGTGCTGGCCCGGGCGGGTATCGCCCGGCTGGATCGGCTGGACGAGGTCACCGAGGTGCTCGACCCGCTGCAGATGCTCCCCGCCCCCGGGCAGGGTGCGCTGGCGGTGGAGTGCCGGTCCGGCGACCCGCTCGCCGACGAGGTGCGCGGCGCCGTCGACGACCCGCGGACCCGGGCGGCCGTCGCCGCAGAGCGTGTGGTGCTGGCCACCCTCGAGGCGGGGTGCGCGGCTCCGGTCGGGGCGCTCGCCGAGATCGCCGAGGGCGACGACGGTGACGAGCTCTGGCTGCGGGCCGTGGCGCTGTCGCCGGACGGCGCGGTCGCGGTACGACGCTCGGCGACCGGACTGCCGGACGAGGCGGAGAAGGTCGGCCGCACGCTGGCCGAGGAGATGTTGGACGACGGTGCGTCGACGCTCGTGCAGGAGGCGGCGTCATGACCACCAGCAGGACCCGGACGAAGAAGACACAGCCCACCACGAGTAGCAAGAAGGCGACTGTGAGCAACACCGCTAGCAAGAGCACCAGGACGACGGCCGAGCCGGTCACCACGAAGGCAGCCGCCAAGAAGACGTCGCCCGCGCGCAGTGCCGCGGCCGCGACGGTCGAGGCCCCCGTGCCGTCGGCCCTGCCCGTCGGCTTCGTGTCGTTCGTGGGCAGCGGCCCCGGCGACCCGGAGCTGCTCACCGTGCGTGCCGTCGAGCTGCTCCGCAGCGCCGAGGTGGTGGTCACCGAGACCCCCGAGCACGCCGCCCTCGTCGACCGGTTCTGCACGCAGGCCGAGGTCGTCGACGGCGGGTTCGGCCAGGACGGCCAGCCGCTGACCCACGCCGGCCGCGCCAAGGTGATCGTCAAGCAGGCGAAGACCGGCAAGCGTGTCGTGCGGCTGATGGCCGGCGACCCGTTCGTCTACGCCTCCGGCCCCGAGGAGGCGCAGGCCTGCGTCAAGGCCAACGTCGGCTTCGAGATCGTGCCCGGCGTCTCGTCGGTGACCGCGGTCCCCGCCTACGCCGGCGTCCCGCTGACGGACAAGAAGCACCGCGAGATCGCGGTCGTGAACTGCTCCGAGGCCAAGGTCGACTGGACCCAGTACGCCGACGACCGCACCCTGGTGCTGCTCTCCGCGGTCAGCGCGATCGCCGACGTCGCGGCCGCACTGGTCGAGGCCGGTCGCAGCCCCGAGACCCCGGTCGCGATGACCCGGGTCGGCACCACCACCGAGCAGGAGACCCTCGTCTCCACCCTCGGCCGGGTCGGCAGCGACGCCCGAGCGGCCCGGATGGCGCCCCCGGCGGTCACCGTCGTCGGCGACGTCGTGGACCTGCGCGCCGCGCTGTCCTGGTTCGAGACCAAGCCGCTGTTCGGCTGGCGGGTGCTGGTGCCGCGCACCAAGGAGCAGGCCGGCGCGCTGTCCGCCCGGCTGCGCGGCTACGGCTCGGTGCCCGAGGAGGTGCCGACCATCTCGGTCGAGCCGCCCCGCAACCCGCTGCAGATGGACAAGGCCATCCGCGGCCTCGTCGAGGGCCGCTACGAGTGGATCGCGTTCACCTCGGTCAACGCGGTGAAGGCGGTGCGCGAGAAGTTCGACGAGTACGGCCTGGACGCCCGCGCGTTCTCCGGTCTCAAGATCGCCGCCGTCGGGGAGAAGACCGCCGCCGCGATCGAGGCGTGGGGGCTGCGCGCCGACCTCGTCCCGTCCGGCGAGCAGTCCGCCGCCGGTCTGCTCGAGGACTGGCCGCCGTACGACGACGTGCTCGACCCGATCAACCGGGTGTTCCTGCCGCGGGCCGACATCGCCACCGAGACCCTGGTCGCCGGCCTGCTGGACCTCGGCTGGGAGGTGGACGACGTGACGGCGTACCGGACCGTGCGGGCCACCCCGCCGCCGGCGCCCGTCCGCGAGGCCATCAAGACCGGCAAGTTCGACGCGGTCGTGTTCACGTCGTCCTCGACGGTCCGCAACCTGGTCGGCATCGCCGGCAAGCCGCACGCCTCGACGATCATCGCGGTGATCGGCCCGGCCACCGCCAAGACCGCGGAGGAGCACGGCCTGCGGGTCGACGTGCTCGCCCCGAAGCCGTCGGTGGAGGCGGTCGTCGACGCGCTCGCCGACTTCGGCGCCTCGCGGCGCGCGGCCATGCTCGAGGCGGGCCAGCCGGTCACCAAGCCGTCCGAGCGCCGCCCGTCGGCGCGCCGCAAGGCCACCTGAGGCAGGCCGTGACTCCCCAGCCCACGGCCTGCTGCGCGGCGCCCGACGGGCGCCTCGCGGCGTTGTCGTCTCTCGACGATGCTTCGCATCGCCTTCGTTCCTCCGCCTTGCGCGGCACTCCGTCGGACACCGCTCGCGACGGCCAGGGACGGGGAGGCACGACCTGATGGGGTTCCCGGAGACCCGGCTGCGCCGGCTCCGTCGCACCCCGGCGCTGCGCCGGCTGGTCGCGGAGACCTCCCTGCAGGCGCGCCAGCTGGTGCTGCCGGTGTTCGTGCGCGAGGGGGCCACGGAGCCGACGCCGATCGGCAGCATGCCCGGGGTCGTCCAGCACACCCGTGACTCGGTGCGGAAGGCCGCGGCGGAGGCGGCCGAGCTCGGGCTGGGCGGGATCATGCTGTTCGGTGTCCCCACCGAGAAGGACGCGGTGGGCAGCGGCGCCGTCGACCCCGACGGCATCCTCAACGTCGCGATCCGCGACGTGGTCGCCGAGGTCGGCGACGCCCTCCCGGTGATGGCCGACCTGTGCCTGGACGAGTTCACCGACCACGGCCACTGCGGTCTGCTGACGCCGTCCGGGACGGTCGACAACGACGCCACGCTCGCGGTGTACGCCGAGATGGCGCTCGCCCAGGCGGCCGCGGGCGTCGACCTCGTCGGACCGAGCGGGATGATGGACGGCCAGGTCGGGGTGGTCCGCGCCGCGCTCGACGGGGCCGGCCACCAGGACGTCGCGATCCTGGCCTACTCCACGAAGTACGCCTCCGCGTTCTACGGCCCCTTCCGTGAGGCCGTCGACTCCTCGCTGCAGGGCGACCGGCGGACCTACCAGCAGGACGGCGGCAACGTCGTCGAGGGCGTCCGCGAGGCGCTGCTCGACGTCGAGGAGGGCGCCGACCTGGTGATGGTGAAGCCGGCGCTGGCCTACCTCGACGTGCTGCGGGCCGTCCGGGAGGCGGTCGACGTCCCCGTCGCGGCGTACAACATCTCCGGCGAGTACTCCATGGTCGAGGCCGCCGCCGCGCACGGCTGGATCGACCGGGACGCGGCCATCCTGGAGACGCTGACCTCCATCCGGCGCGCGGGTGCGGACGTGATCCTCACCTACTGGGCCGCCGAGGTCGCCCCGCGCCTGTCCTGACCTCCGGGGTCGACCCGGGCAGCGCGGTCAGGGCAGGATGCCGCCGCCACCGGACCCGGGCAGCGAGGGCAGACCGAGCCAGGAAAGCACCCCGGAGAGCGTGTTCGGGATCATCGCCGCGGCGTCGGTCTTGGTCTGGCCGTTGACCCGCTCGGCGCACTTGCTGATCACGGTGGCGTCGCCGGTGATGCCGGCGAGCTGGCTGCTGCAGAACGAGGTCGCCTCGGCGATCGAGCCGATCGTGTCGACGACCGGCTTGGTGGCGGTGGTCGCGCTGCCGGTGGCCTTCTTGACGGTGTCGTTGACCGTGCCGCCCGGGTCGGACTTCGTGCCACCCGTCGGGTCGCCCACCGACGGTGCGCCACCCGTGCTGCCCGTCGTGCCGGTCGAGCCGCCGGTGCCGCTCCTGGAGGTCGAGCCCGACGCGGCCGAGCCGCCGCTGCGCGCACCGGCCCGGTGGCCGCTCCTGGCCTTCGGGTAGTGGTAGCCGGTCGTGCCGGAGGCGAGCACCGAGTCGCCGTAGTCGGGCGTGAAGGTGGTCGTCCCGGCCGAGCTGGTCGGCACCGAGGAGAAGTCGCCGTCGGCGTAGGCCCGCATGATCGACAGCACCAGGTCGACGTACTCCTGGCTGTGGTTGTAGCGGTAGACCGCGGACTTCTGGCCGTCGGTGGTGGACAGGTCCTCGTCGCCGGAGCAGAGGTAGACCGCGGTGGCCAGCGCCGCGTCGTCGATGTCCTGCGGGTCGCGCTTGCCGTCGCTGTCGCCGTCCACGCCGACGACCGACCAGGTCGAGGGGATGAACTGCATGGGGCCGACGGCCCGGTCGTACTGCGGGTCGTTGTCGTACTGCCCGGCGTCGGTGTCGGCGATCTTGGAGGTGCCGTTGCTGCCGTCGAGCGGGATGCCGTAGATGCCCGGCCGGCTGACCCCGTTGCCGTCGAGGGTGTTGCCGCCGTAGCGGCCGTGGTTGGACTCGACCCGGCCGATCGCCGCGATCAGCGTCCAGTCGATGTTGCAGCCCTTGTCGGCCGAGTCGATGACCTGGGCCGCGCGCTGGTAGGCCGCCAGCGCCGCGGCGGGGATGCCGTTGGCGGAGGCGCCGGCGATGACCTGGTCGCCGGAGCCCTTCGGGACGCCCGGGGCGATCTCACCCGGGCCGGAGACGCTGGCGGGTGCCTTGATGGCCTGGTCGGGGACGCTGGTGCCGTCGGGCAGCTTGCCGTCCTGGCCCGCCGCGCTGGCGGTGCCGGTCATGGTCAGGCTGGTGGTCCACGCGCCCGACAGCAGCGCCAGCGGCACCAGGGCCGTGGCCTTCTGGAAGGTGGTCATGCGCTTGTGCGACGACATCCGTCCCTACACTCCCCTAAGAATCATTCCGCCGGGATCGGCCGGCTTTGCGACTGATACCCGAGTGCTCCCTCACTCACACCTCCAACGAGGCGGGCGCGCCAGGGTTACGCCTCGGTAGCCTGACCCTCGCGTGCGACGTACGTCACGGTACGTCGGATCGCGTAGCGCGTCTCACACACGGGCCGCCGGGACCGGGTTCGTGGTCCGGGCCGTCCGCGGGGGAGAATGCCCGGGTGAGTGCCGAACCCACCGCCGCTGCGTCCACGGCCGCCTCCGCCGCGCTGTTCGAGCGCGCGCAGGCCGTCACCCCGGGCGGGGTGAACTCGCCGGTCCGCGCGTTCAACGCCGTCGGCGGCACGCCCCGCTTCATCGAGCGGGCCACCGGCCCCTACCTCTTCGACGTCGACGGCACGGAGTACGTCGACCTGGTCGGGAGCTGGGGACCGATGCTGCTCGGCCACGCGCACCCGCAGGTCGTCGAGGCGGTGCGGCAGGCGGTCTCCCGCGGCACCTCCTACGGCACCCCGACCCGGCCCGAGGTCGAGCTCGCCGAGGCGATCGTCGGGCGGACCCCGTCGGAGAAGGTCCGGTTCGTCTCCAGCGGCACCGAGGCCACCATGTCCGCGATCCGGCTGGCCCGCGGCTTCACCGGCCGCGAGCTGGTCGTGAAGTTCGCCGGCTGCTACCACGGCCACGTCGACTCGCTGCTCGCGCAGGCCGGGTCCGGGCTGGCCACCTTCGCCGTGCCCGGGACGCTGGGCGTGCCCGCCGCGTCGACCGCCGCGACGCTGGTGCTGCCCTACAACGACCCCGCGGCCGTGGAGCGGGCCTTCGCGGAGCACGGCGACGAGATCGCCTGCGTGATCACCGAGGCGGCCCCCGGCAACATGGGTGTCGTCCCGCCGGCCCCCGGCTTCAACCGGATGCTGGCCGAGACCTGCCGGGCGCACGGCGCGCTGTTCGTCAGCGACGAGGTGATGACCGGCTTCCGGGTCACCCGCTCCGGGCACTGGGGGCTCGACGGCGCCGTCGAGGGCTGGGCGCCGGACCTCACGACGTACGGCAAGGTCATGGGCGGCGGCTTCCCGGCCGCCGCGTTCGGCGGCCGGGCCGACGTGATGTCGATGCTCGCGCCGGAGGGCGCGGTCTACCAGGCCGGGACCCTGTCGGGGAACCCGGTCGCCACCACCGCCGGGCTCGTGACCCTGCGGCTGGCCACCGACGAGGTGTACGCGCACCTGGACAAGGCCGCCCAGGTGGTCCGCGAGGCGGCCGCCTCCGCGCTGGCCGAGGCGGGGGTCCCGCACGTCGTGCAGCACGTCGGCAACATGTTCAGCGTGTTCTTCACCGACGAGGGCGTCTCCGAGGTGCCCGACTTCGCGGCCGCGAGCGCCCAGCACCCCGAGCGCTACAAGGCGTTCTTCCACGCGATGCTCGACCGGGGCGTCTACCTGCCGCCCAGCGCCTTCGAGGTGTGGTTCCTCTCCGCGGCCCACGACGACCGCGCGCTCGACCGGATCCTGGCGGCCCTGCCGGCCGCCGCCCGTGCCGCCGCGGCGGTCGCGGTCCCGGGCGGCGTGACGAGTGGGGAAGCCCGATGACGGACCGGACCACGGTGCACCTGCTGCGGCACGGCGAGGTGCACAACCCGGGCGGTGTGCTCTACGGCCGCCTACCCGGCTACCACCTCTCGCAGCTCGGCCGGCAGATGGCGCAGCGGATCGCGGACACCGTCGGTGACCGGGACATCACCCACGTCGTCGCCTCGCCGCTCGAGCGGGCCCAGGAGACGGCCCGGCCGACCGCGTACGCGCGCGGCGTCGACATCGTCACCGACGCGCGGGTCATCGAGTCGACCAACATCTTCGAGGGCCGCCGGTTCAGCGTCGGCGCCGGCATCCTCAAGCGGCCGTCGTCCTGGCGGCACCTGTGGAACCCGGTCAGGCCGTCCTGGGGCGAGCCCTACAAGGCCGTGGTGGCCCGGATGATGGCCGCCGTGTACGACGCCCGCGACTCGGCGCGCGGGCACGAGGCGGTGATCGTCTCCCACCAGCTGCCGATCTGGGTGACCCGGCTGCACGTCGAGCGGCGCTCCTTCGTGCACAACCCCCGCAACCGCCAGTGCACGCTGTGCAGCCTCACCTCGCTGGTGTTCGACGGCGACGAGCTGACCACGCTGCGCTACTCGGAGCCCGCGGCGGACCTGATCCCGGTCAAGGACCGGCACAAGAACTTCTCGTCCGGGGGAGTCGAAGAGGAGGCTCCTCCCGCGTGACCTCCCTCCGCGCCCTGCTGCTCGCCGTCGCCCTGCCCAGTGCCCTCGTGCTGGCGGGGTGCTCGAACGACGTGGGCAGCTCGGGAAACCAGGGCTACGTCGCCGGGAAGGGCATCATCACCTCCGTCAAGGCGGCCGACCGCAAGCAGCCCGGGGAGGTGGCGGGCCGCACCCTCGACGGCAAGCAGGTCTCCCTCGCGGACTTCCGCGGCAAGGTCGTGGTGGTCAACGTGTGGGGCTCCTGGTGCGGGCCGTGCCGGGCCGAGGCGCCGATGCTGGCCCAGGCCTCCCGCGACCTGGCCAAGAAGGGTGTGGTCTTCCTCGGCATCGACAGCCGCGACCCGAGCAAGGACGCGGCGAAGGCGTTCGTCCGCCGCTTCGACGTGCCCTACCCGTCGCTCTACGACCAGCAGGGCAGCACGCTGCTGGCGTTCCGCGGCACCCTGACGCCGAACTCCGTGCCGAGCACCGTCGTGGTCGACCCGCAGGGCCGGGTCTCCGGGAGCGTGCTCGGCAGCCTGACCCGGACCACCCTCGACGACCTCGTCGACGACGCCTCGTCCGGGGGTGGCGCGTGACGCTGCTCGACGTGGGCCTGTGGTTCCGCGACACCGTGCTCTCCGGCTCCCTGGTGCTGGCGCTGCCGGTCGCGCTGGTCGCGGGGCTCGTGTCGTTCTTCTCGCCGTGCGTGGTGCCGCTGCTGCCCGGCTACCTGTCGTACGCGACCGGGCTGTCGGGGGTCGACCTGGAGCAGGCCCGGCGCGGCCGGATGGTGCTCGGCAGCCTGCTGTTCGTGCTCGGCTTCTCGTTCGTCTTCGTCGTGCTCGGCACGCTCTCCGGCGCGCTGGGCGACTGGCTGTTCCGCTACACCCGGCAGATCAGCATCGCCCTGGGCTTCTTCACGATCCTCGTCGGCGTCGCCTTCATCGGCCTGGTGCCGTGGCTGCAGCGCGACGTGCGGATCCACCGGGTGCCGGCCGTCGGGCTGGCCGCGGCCCCGCTGCTCGGCGTGCTCTTCGGCCTCGGCTGGACGCCGTGCATCGGCCCGACCCTGTCGGCGGTGCAGGCGCTGGCGCTGCACGAGGGCACGGCCACCCGCGGGGCGGTGCTGAGCGTCGCGTACTC
>DASTGV010000238.1:0-2661 GCA_035718765.1 Nocardioidaceae bacterium | reverse complement strand
GCCACCCGCTGCAGCATGTCGGAGTAGCGCAGCACCTCGGGCCCGCCGATCTCGTAGACGGTGCCGAGCGCGCGCTCGTCGTCGAGGACCCCGACGAGGTAGCGCACCACGTCGGCGACCGCGATCGGCTGCGTGCGGGTGCGCACCCACCGGGGGGTGACCATCGCGGGCAGGTGGTCGACGAGCTGCCGGGTGATCTCCCAGGAGATGCCGCCGCTGCCGACGATGATCCCGGCCCGCAGCACGGTGACCGGCACCCCCGCGGCGCCGAGCAGCTGCTCGACCTCACGGCGGCTGCGCAGGTGCTTCGAGAGCTCCTCGGACTCGCTGCCCAGCCCACCGAGGTAGACGATCTGCTCCAGGCCGGCCTCGGCCGCGGCCTCCCCGAAGGCGGTGGCGGCCTCGGCATCGAGCCGCTCGAAGTCCTTGGAGTCCAGCGAGTGCACGAGGTAGTACGCCGCCCGGCAGCCCTTCAGCGCCGCGGGCAGCGATTCGGGGTCGTGCACGTCGCCGTGCACCGGGCTGCCCGCCCCGTCGTACGTGTCGGGGTGGCGGGTCATGGCCCGGACCTCGTGCCCGGCGTCCTCGAGCGCCGGGACCAGGCGGCGGCCCACGAAGCCGGAGGCCCCGGCAACCAGGACGGGGCTCTGCTCGGGTGGTGTCACGTGCTCTCCTCGTGGTCGGCCTCGTGCCGACGTCGCTGGGGTCGTTCCGGCTGCGGCCGCTGGTGCCCGATCTCGCCACCGACACGACCACCGTACGGCCGGCCGTGGTCGGCGAACTCCTCCCGGAAGAACGTCATCGTCCACGCGCCGACCTCGACCCGCGAGGCGGTCCGCAGCAGCGAGCGGTCGGCCGGCGCCCCGTTGACGCGGGTGGCCTCGGGGCTGCCGTGCGTGCGGACCAGGAGGTACTCGTCGTCCTGGTCGTGCAGCACGTGCGCCTGCACCGGCTCGAGACCCGCCAGCACGATGTCGCAGCCGGGGTCGCTGCCGATGGTCGTGGTCTCGCGCCGCAACCGGAACACCTCCTGACGGTCTCCCGGCCACGGGTCGTCGCGGGGAGCCATGATGAGGCGTGGGTTCCCGCCGCCGGCCGGATCATGCGTCGTGGTGACCGTGCGCGGCCGGCGCAGGAAGGTCGGCGCCAGCGGGAACACGGTGGCCGGCGGGGCCAGGTCGGCGGCCGGCAGCGCCCCTCCGGGCGGGGCCTGGACCCGGCCGCGCAGCAGGTTCCACAGCCCGGCCCCGCGCTCGACGCGGATGTGCCGGGAGCCGGTCACCCGGCGCTGGAGCCACGAGGTGCGCGGCGCTCCGAGGGTCACGAGCGGTCCCGTGGGTGCAACGACCGTCACCGTGAGCCCCCGGCGGGCAAGCCCGTCGGCCACTCCGCGGATGGCGCCTGCATCGGAGCGACCCGCGAACAGGAACGGGTCGCTCACTCGCAGCTCCAGCGCCTTGCCCGACCCGGTCAGCGAACCGGTGACCGGGCGGGCGCCCGGGAGGTCGAGGACGACCTCGAGGTCGGCGTCGACCGAGACGTCGAGGGCCATCGGCTCAGACGCCGCCCTCGGTCCGGTCCCCCGCGGCGTTGTCGCGGGTGGTCACCTGGAGCGTCCCGTTCAGCTTCCAGGTGGCGCGCGGCGCGTCGGGCCCGGTGTCGCGCGGGACCTCGACGGCCATGTCGACGAAGCGGTAGTTGATGGCCGCCTCCCGGCCGGTCAGGAAGGACCACATCTCCCGGCCGAGGTCGGTCCAGTCGACGACCTCCTGGTGCTGGATGTCGGTTGCCATGGTGCATCTCCTCGTCGTCGGGGCCGCTGGAATACTTCAACACTATCTTCAACGGCTTGTTTAGGTTTACTCTGCCATGGTGAACCCGGAGACCCCCGCGACGCAACCCCCCGGCCCGACATTGACCATCGGCGACCTGGCCGCCCGCACCGGCGTCGCCACCGCGACGCTGCGGATGTGGGAGTCGCGGCACGGCTTCCCGACCCCGACCCGGCTCGACAGCGGGCACCGGCGGTACGACGAGCGCGACGTCGACCTGGTCCGGGAGGTGCAGCGCCGGCGCGAGAGCGGCACCCGGCTCGAGGTGGCGATCGCCTCGGTGCGGCTCCGTGAGGCCGGCCACGACGCCGGACCGGGCGCCCCGTCGGTCTTCGCGACGCTGCGGCGCCTGCACCCGCACCTCCAGCCGCGGCGGCTGCGCAAGTCCACGCTGCTGGCGCTGTCCTGGGCCATCGAGGACGAGTGCCTGGCGCGCGCGGGCCGGGCCCGGGTGTTCGGCGCCTTCCAGCAGGAGCGGTTCTACCGCGCGGCCCAGGAGCGCTGGCGCGAGCTGGCCCGGGTGGCCCGCTCGACCGTGGTGCTCGCCGACCTCGACCCCGAGCCGGCCCCCGTGCCGGGCACGACGTTCGTGCACCTGCCCGCGGACGCGCCGATGCGGCGCGAGTGGGCCGTGGTCTGCGACGCGGCGGACCATCCGGCGGTGCTCACCGCCTGGGAGCTGCCGGGGCAGTCGACGGTCGCGGACCGGGACCGGCTCTTCGAGTCCATCTGGACCGTCGAGCCCGGCGCCGTGCGCGACGCGGCGCGGGCGTGCGCCCAGGTGGCCCAGCAGCTCGGCCACCCCGAGGGGGCGGCCCTGCTCTACGAC
>DASTGV010000237.1:0-3035 GCA_035718765.1 Nocardioidaceae bacterium | reverse complement strand
GATCCCAGCGACAATACGGCTGCTGCCAAGGGGCTGAACGGGTCCCGTGGAACCCTGTACCTGCACGTGACCCTGGCGGACCTCGCGATCCCCAGCGGTGGTGGCCGGGTCGAGAAGCTCGGCACCGCCTCGATGGCGCTCCTGCGCGACTGGCTGCAGCGGATGGCCGGGGTCACCGTCCGGCCGGTGCTCGACCCGACGCGCGGCGAGGCGGTCGACGCCCACGACCCGCCCGCCTGGATGCGGGAGCTGGTGATCCTGCGGGACCGGCACTGCGTGTTCCCGGGCTGCCCCGTCGATGCCCGGGCCTGCGACCTCGACCACCTCGAGCCCTATATCCCCCTCGACCAGGGCGGCCCGCCCGGCCAGACCAGCCCGGCGAACCTCGCCTGCCTGTGCCGGCGACACCACCGCGCCAAGACCTTCGCCGGCTGGCGGTACCGCCGCCTCCCCGATGGCGAGACCGCCGACCACGCGCCCGGCACGACCTACGAGTGGACCAGCCCGCACCTCCGCACCTACCGCGTCACCGTCCCCTGACCGTCGACCCGTCGACCGCTCGGTCGGACCAGAGCTAGCTGTGCGTGCGCGCGATCCTGCGTGCGGCGCGCCGGTTTCGACCCCCGAAGCCCCGCGCCTCGACCGGAGACGAGAGCGGCACCGGGGCTCACGTGTGAGCTGACGGCACCGTCGACGGTCGCGAGGGCTCGGATGCACTCGACAGGTCCCTGGACGAGGGCACGCCGAGCCGTGGAGAGGGCGCGACCGGCGGCCGGGACCCGGTCAGTTCGAGGCGGACCGCTGCGTCGGGATCCCGGCGCGCTGGGCGATCAGGTGGACCGTCACGTAGTGGCCCGCCTCGCTCTCGCGCGAGGCAGCCTCGAACTCGACGAAGCCCTTGGACGTCGTCAGCGCATGCGACTCCCAGAACGGGTAGCGGACCCGTTCACCCCAGATGGCCTCGAGCCGCTGGGCCACGTCCCGTTCGGTGTAGAAGGGCCGGAACTGGCACAGGGCGATCACCAGCTGGTCGGGGTCGTCGGTGTGCTCGACCTCGACCTCCTCGAAGACACCACTCGCGAGCAGCATGTCGCGCAACGTGGTCTCGACACTCTCGAGCTCCGCCCCCGTACCCGGGCTGGCGTTTTCCTGGATGGCTGTGCGCACCCGGTGGAACATCAGCAGGTTCATGACCCGATGGTGAGGTCTGGTGGCGCGCCCTTCGAGCGGCGACGCGGTAAAGAAGCGATCACATCCCGGGACAAGCCGGACGAAGTTTGCCGAATCGACGGTAAAACTTCGCCCGGCGCCTCAAGTCCGGTCACGCCCCGCCGAGCGGGTTGATCTCGGTCTTCTTGCCGGCGAAGGCGAAGAACAGCAGGTCGGTCATCTCGAAGGTCGTGGCGTTGCGGCCCAGCGACGGGCGGAACCCGGGGTTGCGGACGATCGAGAACCGGCTGCCCTCCATCGCCCGGTGGAAGGTCTCGGCGACGATCCGCGCCCCGACGCCTGTGAGCCTGCCGTCGTTCAGCTCGGCCTCGCGCAGGATGTAGAACCACAGCGGCGTCTTCGTGGCCACGGCGTCCTTCTCCGCCGCGGTCAGCTGGTCGAGCCTGGCGCCGCCGTTCCCGTTGAGGATCTGCGTCCGGGTCAGCGCGGTGACGTCGACGCCCTTGCTCTTGAGCCGGGTCACCATCTGCTGGCCGCTGGCGAGCTTGACCATGTTCGCCCGCATCAGGTTGCGGAAGGCCAGGTTGCGCCGCAGGTCGCCGTCCGGGATCGACGGGTCGCCGCCGAAGGACCCGAGCGGCAGGTCGGCCAGCGGGTCGGTCAGCCGGGTGTCGATCCGCATCGCGTGGTTGACGTTGTCGCCGGGCGCGGCGAGCCCGGGCCGGCCGCCGGCCGGGAAGTCGTACATCCGCCGCCAGTCCGCGATCCAGTTGCTCGGCAGCCGGACGTCCCCGAACATGTCGCCGCTGGTGCCGGAGAAGGCGAACAGGAAGCCGAGCGTGCCGGCGTTGCCGGGGAAGCGCCGGTTCCAGTTGTACGCCGCGCGGATCATGCTGTGCCCGAGCCGGAAGGCCGCGACCGAGAACTCGACCGGCATGGTGGGCACGGACGTCGGCGCCGCGTCGGGCTCGACGACCTTGCGGCCATGGGCGAACACGTCGTCGAGGACGCCCGCGCTGCAGATCCGCGGCAGGTAGTCGTGCCGGATCATCCACTGGTAGTGCAGGCTGACCCGCCTGCGGGCCTGGGTGAACCGCTGGGCCGCGGGCACCGACGCCGGCAGCGTGTCGACGACCCGGTTGTGGAAGTGGATCATCGCGAGGTGCGTCTGGGCGACGACGAGGTTCTCGTCGTTGCGCAGGTCCGGGATCAGCGCCTTGCGCTTCGCGGCCTTGTTCGGGCCGGTGCCGACCCGGGGCAGGTCGTGGCCCGGCTTGGCGCCGTCGGGCGGGATCGCGACCGTCGTACCCGTCTTGAGCCGCAGGCCGTCGGCCGCGTAGAACTTCGCGGACACCGCGTCGCCCGGGCCGTTGCCGTAGAGCGAGTCCAGGTCGAGCCGGGGCGAGCGGCCCTGCACCAGGTCGACCGGACGGACGTCCTCACCGAGCATCACGTCGGTGCGGTCCATGGTCAGGTCGTGGTCGATGAACTGGCCGAGGTAGGTGTAGCCGGCCGGCACGGTGCCGGCGCCCCCGCCGCCCACGACCATGGCCCGGGCCAGCTTCCTCGTGACGGCCGCACCCAGCGCCGTGCCCTTCGGGCCGACCCGCGAGAACCGGAACGGCGGCGCGACGTCCGCGGCGAGGGCGCGCGGCGCGGCGGCCGCCGGGCTCTCCGACGCGGTGACCGGGTCGGGCTCCTCCCCCGTTCGGCCCCCGACCTGCGTGGTGAGCAGCCCCTCCCCCTCGATGAAGAAGCTCTCCGACCCGTGCTTCATCCGTGCTTCCGACATGTGTGCCCCTCCGGTCCGGGTCTCGAATGCTTTACCTCGACAAGGAGCGGGCGCGACCATCCGTGATACATCG
>DASTGV010000236.1:0-9716 GCA_035718765.1 Nocardioidaceae bacterium | reverse complement strand
CCCGCTGTGACAGCATGAACCCCGTGCAGATCTGGCGATCCCTCGACGAGGTGCCGGGCGACCTCGGCCGCACCGTCGTCACCGTCGGCAACTTCGACGGCGTGCACCTCGGCCACCAGCACGTCGTACGACGGGCGCGCGAGGTCGCGCGGACGCTGGGCGGCCTGCCGGTCGTGGCGGTCACCTTCGAGCCGCACCCGATGGCGGTGCTCCGGCCCGAGCACGCCCCCCAGACCCTCACCGACGTGGACACCCGCGCCCGGCTGCTGGGCGAGGCCGGCGCCGACGCGGTGCTCGTCGCACCGTTCACCCGGGAGGTCGCGGCCTGGTCCCCGGAGCGGTTCGTCGAGGACATCCTCGTGGCCGCGCTGCACGCCAAGGCGGTCGTGGTGGGGGCGAACTTCCGGTTCGGCGTGAAGGCGTCCGGCGACGTGGCGACGTTGACCGAGCTGGGCCGCACGCACGACTTCGCCGCGGAGGGCATCGCACTCGACGGCGGCCCCCAGGTGTGGTCGTCGACCTACGTCCGCAGCTGCCTGCAGGGCGGCGACGTGGAGGGTGCCGCGGAGGCGCTCGGCCGGCCGTTCACCGTGCGCGGCGAGGTGGTCAAGGGGGACCAGCGCGGGCGCGAGCTCGGGTACCCGACCGCCAACGTGCCGACCTCGGGGATGCTGGCCGCCCCGACCGACGGCGTCTACGCCGGGTGGCTGCGCCGGCTCGACGGGCTCGAGGACGAGCTGCTGCCGGCCGCGATCAGCGTCGGCACGAACCCCACCTTCGAGGGCGAGCGCGAGCGCCGCGTCGAGTCCTACGTCCTCGACCGGGACGACCTCGAGCTCTACGGCGTCGAGGTCGAGGTCTCCTTCGTCGCCCGGATCCGGGGGATGCTCCGCTTCGACTCGGTCGCGGAGCTGGTTGCGACGATGGCGCAGGACGTCGCCCGCACCCGGGCCGTGCTGGGCGTCACCGACCCCCGATGAGCGTGCCCACCCAGGGGCGGGAGCAGACCCTCCACGAGGCCGAGCAGTGGTTCCTGCGGCACGGCCTGCCCTACTTCGTCGAGTCCGAGCGGCTCGTGGTGAAGCGCGGCCTGTCCCGGGCCCGGCTGCTGCCGGTCCTCGGCGTGGCCCTGCTGCTCGGGGCGGCCGCCGGGGTCGCGGTCGGGCTGATCGGACGCCTGTCGCTGGGCCTGCTGGGCGGCCTGCTCGTGGCCGGCGTGGTGCTCGCGGTCTACGCCGGCACGACCCTGCGGCTGCGGGTGATCGCGCGCTGGGCGGTGGGCCGGACCCTGCGCAGCGTCGGCATGATGTTCCCGCTGGTGACCCGGGCGCTGCCCCTGCTGCTGCTGTTCGTGACCTTCCTGTTCATCAACACCGAGGTCTGGATGGTGGCGAACTCCCTCGACCCGGGGGTGCTCGCGCTGGCCGTGCTGCTGTTCGCGGCGATGGCGGTGGCGTTCCTGCTGGTCCGGCTGCCCGAGGAGATGGACCGCGTCGACGACGACGCCGACCCCGCCCGGCTCGCGGCCCGCTGCCAGGGCACGCCGCTCGAGTCGAGCGCGGCCGCGGTCTTCGACGAGCGGGACGAGGAGGAGCTCGCCGGCATCGTCGAGGTGGGGGGCCTCCAGAAGTGGAACCTCGTGCTCGTGCTGCTGGTGTCGCAGTTCGTGCAGGTGCTGCTGCTCTCGGTCGCGGTGCTGCTGTTCTTCCTGGTGTTCGGCAACGTGGTCATGCAGCCGGAGGTCGTGCAGACCTGGCTCGGCAAGGACGCCTACACGAACGTCACCGAGCCGCTCGTGAAGGTCTCGGTGTTCCTGGCCGCCTTCTCCGGGCTCTACTTCACCGTCTACGCCGTCACCGACGACACCTACCGCCAGCAGTTCTTCACCTCCGTGACCCGTGAGCTGGAGCGGGCCGTCGCGGTGCGCGCCGTCTACCGGTCGCTCGGGCACTGAGGCGCGGCCGGTGACCCTGGGGGAGGACACCCGCCGCTGGGTGGAGGACGCCCTGGAGGCACCCGTCGTGGCGGCCGAGCCGCTGACCGGCGGGGTCGCGTCGCGGATGCTGCTGGTGCGCGTGGAGGACGGCCGCGAGGCCGTGCTGCGGCAGCTGGTCGACGACCCCTGGCGGCGGCACGCCGAGCCGCTGCTCCTCCGCGAGCGTGACGTGCACGGCCTGCTGGGCGGCGGCCCCGTGCCGGCGCCGGCCACGCTCGCGGTCGACGTGCGCGGCGACCGGACCGACGGCGACCCGAGCCTGCTGATGACCCGGCTGCCGGGGACGGTCGACCTCGTGGAGCCGGACGTCGACGCGCTGGCCGCCGTGCTCCTCGCGATCCACGCCGTGCGCCCGGAGCCCGACGCGTGGCCCCGTCCCTATGAGTCGTGGGCGTTCCCCGCGAAGCGGGTCGTGCCGCCCTGGTCCGGCGACGACGGGCTCTACCGCGAGGCCTTCGCGCGGCTCGAGGCACCCGCTCCGGCGTACGACCCGACGTTCCTGCACCGCGACTTCCACCCCGGCAACGTGCTCTGGCACGACGGTGTGGTCAGCGGGGTCGTCGACTGGGTGGAGACGTCGACCGGGCCGGCCGACCTCGACGTCGCGCACTGCGCCTCGAACCTGGCCGGCCTGCACGGCGTCGCCACCGCGCTCGCCTTCCGCCGTTCGTACGTCGACCAGGGCGGCCGGCTCGCGCAGGACGCGGAGGCCTCGGCGTACTGGCAGCTGCTCGACCTCGTCGCGTTCCTGCCCACCACCGACGGCCGGGAGAGCGGCGCCCCGGCCGCGGTGCTGTCCACGTTGTGGGCGGCACACGACCGGGGCGACCTGACTCCGGAGCTGGTCCGCGCGCGACGCGAGCAGCTCCTGCGGACGATCCTCGAAGGCGCTCGCTAGGCGTCCAGGTCCTTCTCCACCAGGGCGGCGATCGCGTCGAGCGCGGCCTGGTCCTCGGAGGCGACCTCGACCTGGTCGCCGCAGGCGGCGCCGAGGGTCATGATCAGCAACGAGGAGGAGGCGTCGACCGGCTCCTCGCCGGGGACGGCGAGGGTGACCTCGGCGTCGAGCTCGCCGGCCGCCTCGGAGATGATCGCCGCGGGGCGGGCGTGCAGGCCGACGGACGAGCCGACGGTGACGGTCTTGCTGGGCATGGGGTGCTCCTTCGGTTGCGTGCAGACAGTGTGGCGGGACTCAGACGGCGGAGTAGGACAGCTCCTCGATCTCTTCCTTGCTCTCGGTCAGCGTCTTCAGGATGACCACGCTGGCGCAGGCGACCGCGATCCCGGCGGCCAGGGCGATCACGAACCCGAGCAGGTTGCCGACCGCGAAGAACACGAAGATCCCGCCGTGGGGCGCGCGCAGGGTCACGTTGAGCGCCATCGAGAGGCCGCCGGTCACCGCGCTGCCCAGCATGATGGACGGGATCACCCGCAGCGGGTCGGCCGCCGCGAACGGGATCGCGCCCTCGGTGATGAACGACGCGCCGAGCAGCCACGCGGCCTTGCCGTTCTCCCGCTCACCCGGGGTGAACAGCTGCGGGCGGAGCACGGTGGCCAGGGCCAGCGCCAGCGGAGGCACCATCCCGGCCAGCATCACCGCGGCCATCACCTTGAGCTGCGGGGGGTTCCCCGTCGCCGTGGCCACTGCGGCCAGACCGGTCGTGGCGAACAGGTAGGCGGTCTTGTTCAGCGGGCCACCCATGTCGAACGCCATCATCAGGCCGAGCACCACGCCGAGCAGGATGGCCTGGCCGCCGCTGTTCAGGTCGTTGAGCGCCTTGGTGAGGCCGTCCATCAGCGCGCCGAGCGGCTTGCCGAGCACCATGATCATGATCGAGCCGGAGATCATCGTGGCCAGCAGCGGGATGACCACGACGGGCATCAGGCCGCGTGCCCAGGTGGGCACCTTCCAGGTTGAGATCCAGTGCGCCATCACGCCGGCGATCACGCCGCCGATGATGCCGCCGAGGAAGCCGGACTGCAGGGTGCCCGCGATGGCGCCCATCACGAAGCCCGGTGCGATGCCGGGCCGGTCGGCGATCGCGAAGGCGATGTAGCCGGCCAGGGCGGGCACCAGGAAGCTGAACGCCGCGCCACCGATCGTGAAGAACACCGCGCCGATGTAGGCGAAGAAGGGGCTGCCGAACAGGGCGTGGTCGAGCTTGACGCTGCTGAGGTTCGGCAGGTGGAACAGGGTGTTGCCGGTGGCGATGTCGTTGCCGGGACCGACGATCTCGTAGCCGCCGAGCAGGAACGAGAGCGCGATCAGCAGGCCGCCGGCGGCGACGAACGGGATCATGTACGACACGCCGGTCATCAGCACGCGACGGATCTTGATTCCCCAGGACTCCTCGGCCGTGCTCGAGGCGTGCGCGTCCCTGCCGGCGCCGCCGCTGAACCCCTCCACCCGGGGTGCGTTCGGGTCGTCGACCAGCCGCAGCGCCTCGGCGATCATCTCGTCCGAGTCGTCGATGGCCCGCTTCACACCGGAGGCGACCAGCGGCTTGCCGGCGAACCGGTACCGGTCACGGACGCCGACGTCGACGGCGAAGATGGCGGCGGACGCTGCGGCGATGGTCTCGTGGGGCAGCGGCGTGGAGCCGGCCGACCCCTGCGTCTCGACGGCGATCTCGACGCCGGCCCGCGCGGCGGCCGCCTCGAGGGCCTCGGCAGCCATGTAGGTGTGCGCGATGCCGGTGGGGCAGGCGGTGACCGCGACCAGCGAGCGGCGGGCCTGCGGGGCGGCGGGGGCCGGCTCGCTGGGGACCTGGGCGGCCGCGGCCGGTGCGCCTGCCGCGCCCGGGGCCGAGGCGGCCGCGGCGGCGGGAGCCTTGGTCGGCGCCGGGGTGGCCGCCGGGGCGGAGACCACGGTGTTCACGAGGTCGACGACCTCCTCCGGGGTAGCCGCACCGCGCAGCCCGTCGGTGAACTCCTTCTTGACCAGGGCCCGCGCCAGCTGGGTGAGGACCTTGAGGTGGGTGGCGTCGCCGCCGGCCGGCGCCGCGATCAGGAACGCCAGGTCGGCCGGACCGTCCTTGGCGCCGAAGTCGGTGCCGGGGGAGAGCCGGGCGAACGCGAGCGTGGGCACGTCCACGTGCTCGGTGCGGCAGTGCGGGATCGCGATGCCGCCGGGCAGCCCGGTGGCCGAGGTCGCCTCGCGGGCGAGGGCGTCCTCCGCGAGGCCGTCCGGGTTCGTGGTGCGCCCGGCGTCGGCGACCTGTCGGGCCAGGGCCCGGATCGTCTCGGTCTTGTCACTGCCGAGCGAGACGTCCAGCCGGACGAGCTCGGGAGTGATCATCGACGCGTTCTGGTCGGTCATCTCAACCTCTGTTCTCTGTGTGGAGGACGAGCTCGCGGACCTCGACGAGCTCGGGACGGATGTGTGCGGGGGTGGGGATGGTCGTTCCGGGCAGTCCCGCGGCGGCGCTGCCGTAGGCGACGGCCAGGCGCAGGCGTTCGGCCGGCTCCGCGCCGCGCAGGTCGCCGAGCAGGTAACCGAACAGGCTGGAGTCGCCGGCGCCCACAGTGCTGACGACGGTAGTGGGGGGAGGCGTCGCGTGCCATGCTCCGTCCGCGGTCACCAGCACCGCGCCGGACCCGCCGAGGGTGGCCAGCACGCTGCCGACCCCGCGGGAGACGAGGACGGCAGCAGCGGCGGCCGCGGCGGTCGGGTCGGCCTCGATGGCCTCGGGGTCGCCCCCGGTGAGGGAGGCCAGCTCCTCACCGTTGGGCTTCATCAGGTCCGGCGCGTGCTGCTCGAGCCCGGACGCCAGCGCCACCAGCGGGGCGCCGGAGGTGTCCACCGCGACCTTCGCGTCGGCGCCGGCCAGGGCACCCACCAGCTCGGCGTACCAGCCGTCGGGGGCTCCGGGCGGCAGCGAGCCGGCGAGGACCACCCAGGTGGCCTGGCTGGCCCGCTCCTCGACCGCGCTCGCGAGCCGGTCGAGGTCCTCCCTCGTGACCACCGCACCGGGGGTGTTGACCTTGGTGGTGGTCCCGTCGGGCTCGGTGAGCGTGAGGTTGACGCGTACGGCGCCGGCCGGCCGCTCCGGACGGCAGTCGATGCCGTCGCGGAGCAGCTCGACGACGAACGGGTCGTCCTGCTGGGCGGGGACCACCGCGATCGTCGGCACCCCCGCCGCCAGCGCCGCGCGGGAGATGTTCACGCCCTTGCCGCCGGACTGCGAGGTGACCGACTCGGCGCGCAGGACGGCGCCACGCTCCAGGACGCCGGCCAGGGCGACCGTCCGGTCGGTGCTGGGGTTCGGGGTCAGGGTGAGGATCATCCCGGCGCTCATGCGATGACGACCTCGACGTCGTGCGCCTCGAGCTCGGCGCGCTCGGCGCCCTCGATGCCCGCGTCGGTGACCACCACGTCGATGTCAGCGAGGTCGGCGAAGCGGACCATGTGCTCCTGGCCGATCTTCGAGGAGTCGACCAGCACGACCACCTGGTGCGCGCCGGCCACCATCGCGCGCTTGGCCGCGGCCTCCGCGTGGTCGGGGGTGCTGAGGCCATGGGTGGCGGAGAGTCCGTTCGTGCCGATGAACGCGACGTCCGCACGGAGCCGGCCGAGAGCCTCCACCGTCTCCTCGCCGACCGCCGCATGGGTCGTGGGCCGGACCCGGCCCGGCAGCAGGTGCAGGTCGACGCTGGGCGACCCGGCCAGCCGGCCGGCGATCGGGACCGCGTTGGTGACGACCGTCAGCTGCAGGTCGCGGGGGAGCATCATCGCCAGCCGGGCGGTCGTGGTGCCGGCGTCGAGGATGACGCTGCCACCGGACGCGGGAAGCAGGTCCAGGGCCCGCTTCGCGATCCGGTCCTTCTCGTCCGCGTGGGCGAGGTCGCGCTCGCCGACCCGGGCCTCCAGCGCGGTCAGCGCGGCCGCCGGGACGGCGCCGCCGTGCACGCGGCGCAGGATCCCGGCCCGCTCGAGCACCGAGAGGTCGCGCCGGACCGTCTCGGTGGTGACGGCGTACTCGGCGGCCAACGCGTTCACCGACAGCCGGCCGCGCTGGGCGACCAGGTCGGCGATGGCCTGCTGGCGTTCCTCGGCGTACACCGAGCCTCCTGTGGGTTCGTGGGGTTGAGATTTTGTTTCTGTTGTTCTACGCCCGAATCTGTTGACTGTCAAGAGGGGCGGCGCTTATGGTCGGAACATGTCCGAGCCACTGAACCTCCGCGGCACCCCCGTCGTGCCCGGCGTCGCCTACGCCCCTGTCGTCACCGCCACCGTCGCGGTGTCCCCGGCCGCCGTCGCGGCCTTCGAGTCCGCCGGCTTCCCCGACCCCGAGCAGGCCCTGGCGGCCTACGACGGTGCGGTCGCCGCCACCGCCGACGGGCTGGTCGCACGCGCCGACCGGGCCAGCGGTGCCGCCGCCGGGGTCCTCACCGCCACCGCCGGGCTGGCCCGCGACAAGGGGCTGCGGGTGGCGGTGAAGAAGCGGCTGGCGGCCGGCGACTCCCTGCTCACCGCCCTGCACGCGGCCGTGGAGCAGTTCGCCGGGATCTTCACCTCCATGGGCGGCCTGATGGCCGAGCGGGTCACGGACCTGCGCGACATCGAGCGCCGGGTGACCGCCCGGCTGGTCGGTGAGCCCGAGCCGGGCGTGCCGGTCCCCGATCGCCCGTCGGTCCTGGTCGCCGAGGACCTCGCGCCCGCCGACACCGCCGGCCTCGACGCCGCCACGGTCGTCGCGCTGGTGACCGAGAAGGGCGGCCCCACCAGCCACACCGCGATCATCGCCCGCCAGCTCGGGATCCCGTGCGTGGTCGGCGTGGCCGGGCTCCTCGAGCTCCGCGACGGGACCCCCGTGCTCGTGGACGGTACGACGGGGGAGGTGCAGCTCGAGCCGGACCCGCAGGCCGCGACCGCGCAGGTCGAGGCGTCCCGGGCCGCCCGGGAGGCCCTGGAGCGGTGGAGCGGCCCGGGCCGCACCAGCGACGGGACCCCGGTCAAGCTCCTCGCCAACGTCGCCGACGGCGCCTCCGCCGCGTCGGCCGGTGCCGGCCCGGTCGAGGGCGTGGGGCTGTTCCGCACCGAGCTGTGCTTCCTGAACCGCAAGGACGAGCCCTCCGTGGAGGAGCAGGCCGACATCTACAGCGCGGTGCTGGCGCCGTTCGGTGACGACCGCTACGTCGTGGTGCGCACCCTGGACGCCGGCTCGGACAAGCCGATCGCGTTCGCCACCCTCGAGGGCGAGGAGAACCCCGCCCTCGGTGTCCGCGGGCTGCGGCTGTCGATCGGCAACCCGGGCCTGATGGAGCGGCAGCTGGCGGGTATCGCGGCCGCCGCCGAGCGCACCGGCACCGAGACCTGGGTGATGGCGCCGATGGTGGCCACCGTCGCCGAGGCGGCCGAGTTCGCCACGCAGGTCCGCGCCCACGGGCTCAAGGCCGGCGTCATGGTCGAGATCCCGAGCGCCGCCCTGCTCGCCCCGAAGATGCTCGAGGTCGTGGACTTCCTCTCGATCGGCACCAACGACCTGACGCAGTACACGATGGCCGCCGACCGGATGGCCACCGACCTCGCGCACCTCACGGACTCGTGGCAGCCGGCCGTCCTGCAGCTGATCGCGATCACCGCCGAGGCGGGCAAGCAGGCCGGCAAGCCCGTCGGGGTGTGCGGCGAGGCCGCCGCCGACCCGGTGCTGGCGACAGCCCTGGTGGGCATGGGGATCACGTCGCTGTCGATGGCGCTGGCCGCCGTGCGGGCGGTCGGCGCGCAGCTCGCCGACGTCTCCATGGACACCTGCGAGCACGCGGCCGAGGCGGCCCTGGCCGCGGCCGACCCGATGGCCGCCCGCGCCGCGGTCCGTGCGGTGCTGAGCGGGGAGGTCAGCGCGCCGGTGTGACCGTCACCGGCACGCCGGACAGGACCGCGTTGCCGCTGGCGTCGAGCACGGACGGGTCGGTCAGGTCGTTCATCGACGCCCCCGGCAGCTCGACGGCCCGACGCAGCCGCACGCCGGGCTGCCGGTGGCCGTAGCCGTGCGGCAGGCTCACGACGCCCGGCATCATGTCGTCGCTCGCCCGCACCTCCACCTCGACCGTGCCCACGGCCGAGGCGACCCGGACGACGGCGCCGTCGGCGATCGCGCGCTCGGCGAGGTCGGCCGGGTGCATGTAGAGCTGGTGGCGCGGCCGGCCCTTGGTCAGCCTCGGCGTGTTGTGCATCCAGGAGTTGTTGTCGCGCTGGTGGCGCCGCCCGACCAGCACCAGGCCGTCGGCCGCGACCGGCGCCGCGTCGAGCCGGGCGAGGTCGTCGAGGACCTGCTGCGGCGCCGCGTGCACCCGGCCGTCCTTCGTCTGCAGCCGCTCGGGCAGGCACGGCCGGAGCGGCCCCAGGTCGACGGGCCCCCGGCGCAGCCGCCGCACGGACAGCCGTGGCTTCGACGTACGCAGCAGGAGGTCGATGGTCCGGGTCGGCGACACACGCATCCGGGCCGCCTGCACCAGCCGCGCCCGGCGGGGCCGCCGGGAGGTGAGCAGCCGCTGGGTGCGCAGCACGATCTCGCGGTAGATCTCCCAGTCGTGCATCGTGCCCGCCGGCTTCTCGAACAGCGCGGGGGTGAACCGCGCCGTGTTCCGCACGGCCAGCGTGTGGAACACCAGGTCGTAGTGGTCGCGCTCGAGCGCCCCGGTCGGCGGCAGGATCACGTCGGCCAGCCGCGTCGTCTCGTTGACGTAGACGTCGACGGCCGCCACGAAGTCCAGCGTG
>DASTGV010000235.1:0-2096 GCA_035718765.1 Nocardioidaceae bacterium | reverse complement strand
CAGGACGAGGTTCCGCACCATGGCGGTCGCGATCTTGCCGGTCGCGAGGATCCCCCAGCGCACGGGGCGGTCGGCGGGCAGCGGCTCGGTGCGGACCGGTCCGGGGGTCACGTCGAGCGGCGGCAGGTCCTCTGGCAGGGTTTTCGGGGGCGTCATGGGCGCCATGTTCCCCGGGGCGGCCCGCCGGCGAAACGCCGGTCGCCGTTCGGTGCTGCGAACTACATCGGTGTGGTTCGTCGCCTATGATGAGGTCGCACCAGCCACCGCGAGCGCGCACAGGAGCCGCCACCATGTCTCGACCGGACGCCGCGAACGCCCTCAACGCGGGCCAGGACGCCTCCTCGAGCGAGCTCTCCGAGCGGGACCGCGACATCCTCGAGTTCGAGCGGCAGTGGTGGAAGTACGCCGGCGCCAAGGAGCAGGCCGTCCGCGAGAAGTTCGACATGTCCTCCACGCGCTACTACCAGGTGCTCAACGCCCTCATCGACCGCCCGGAGTCGCTGGCGTTCGACCCGCTGCTCGTCCGCCGCCTCCGTCGCCTGCGGGCCGCCCGTCAGCGGGCCCGCAGCGCGCGCCGGCTCGGCTTCGAGGTCTGACGTGCGGCGGCTCGTCGGGCGGGTGCGCACGCAGCGGGGGCTGGCGATGTCCTCGCCGCTGGCCCTGCTCTCGGTCGGGGCCGTGGTGCTCGCCGGCGCCGCGTTCGTCGCGACCAGTGGTCACGAGGACGAGCCGGCGACCAGGCCGGCCGCGGCGGCTCGCCCGGCCACCACCACCGCCACCCCCGCGCCGACGCCGACGTCCACGGCGCCCGCCCCGGTGGTGAAGAAGAAGCCGACGAAGAAGCCGGTGGTCCGCCGCGGCGGCACCTACGTCGAGGTCTACAACAACTCCGGGATCAGCGGCCTCGCGGGCAGCACCGCCGCCCGCGCGCAGGGCGCCGGCTGGGAGGTCGTGGGCTCCGACAACTGGTACGGCACCATCCCGGCGAGCACGGTCTACTACCCCGCCCGGCTGCACGCCCAGGCCAAGCTGCTCGGCAAGGACCTCGGGATCAGCCGGCTCAAGCCCTCGATCGCGCCGATGCGCGGCGACCGGCTGACGGTGATCCTCACCAGCGACTACTCCTGACTCTGGCCGGGGTGCCCTAGCGTGAGGGCCATGGAGTTCCGCACCCCGCAGGGCCAGGAGCGGTACGACGCGCTCGCGGCCGCCGCACCCGAGGTGCTCGTCGGGCTCGACTTCGACGGCACCCTCTCCCCGATCGTGGACGACCCCGACCGCGCGGTGATCCACCCCGACGGTCCCCGCGTGCTCACCGCGCTCGCCTCCCGCGTGCGCGCGGTCGTCGTGGTCACCGGGCGGCCCGCCCGGCAGGTCGTCGACCTCGGTGACCTGGACCGGGTCGCCGAGGGGCTGCCCGACGGCGCCCGGCTCGTGGTGATGGGGCAGTACGGCAACGAGCGGTGGGACGCCTCCTCCCGGGAGTTCACCTCGCCCGAGCCGCCGGCCGGCCTGCAGGCCTTCCGGGACGAGCTGCCCCGGCTGCTGAAGGCCGAGCGTGCCGAGGGTGCCTACATCGAGGAGAAGGGCCTCGCGGTCGCGGTGCACACCCGACGGCTGCCCGACCCGGCCGCGGCGTTCGCCCGGCTCGAGGAGGCCCTCGCCGACGCCGCCGAGCGGCACGGGCTGTCCCTGGAGCCGGGCCGCCTGGTGCTCGAGGTCCGGGCTCCGGGCATGCACAAGGGCCTCGCGCTCGAGACCGCGGTGGCGGAGCACGACGCCGGCGGCGTGCTGTTCGCCGGTGACGACCTCGGCGACCTGGAGGCGTTCGAGGCTGTGCGCGCACTACGCGACGGCGGGGTGCCGGCCCTGCTGGTGTGCTCCGGGTCGGAGGAGCAGGAGGCGCTCGCCGAGCTCGCCGACGTCGTCGTCGACGGACCGGGCGGGGTGCTGGACCTTCTGGACGGGTTCGCGGCTCAGGCGGGCTAAGCCTGCCTCCACCGATCTCCGCCTGCTGCGCGACGGCGCGGATCGGTGGATCCAGGCTGGGCCCGCCGCCGGGCCCGGGCGCTCGTGGTCGGGTAGCCACCGTCCTC